>NZ_FRAX01000016.1 GCF_900142465.1 Fibrobacter sp. UWH6 | reverse complement strand
TGAACAATAGACCAAGAAAAAGGCTTGACTACCTAACACCAAATGAGTATCTTTTGAAAAAGTTCAACATTATGCGTTAGCGATTAGAAATCGCCCATGAATATAAAATTCAGTGAACATGCAAAACAACGAATGCATGAACGAGGCATAACCGAAGAACAGATAATTCATTTCTTTGTGACGAATGAAGGCCTGCTAGGATTGAAATTGAGTGACAAAGATGAATCGATTCTTTTGGCGGATGCCTTGATTGACGGAAAGAAGTATCGCCTTGTTTATAATGCAGTAGAGGATATTCTTGTAACGGTATTCCCGTTGAAGTAGAGGTTTTATGAAGAAAAGTAAATCGAAAAAAAGTGCTTTGGATTTTGAGAAGGAATACGAAACTTTTGGGGATAATGCGGGAACGAAACTGGACTGCGGTTCTGTTGCAGAAGCTTGTGCCGAAATCAAGAAACGCATGATTTCCATGCGAGTGGAAACGGTCGTCATTGAAAAATTGAAGGTGAAGGCCAATAGGGTAGGGATCCCATATCAGACCCTGGCGGCAAGTGTCCTGAAACGCTACGCGGAAGGTAATTTGGATATCGAACCCGCTTGATGACTGCAGGTGTGGCGGGATCTCGGTGAAAACTGGAAATAACCCCAAAAATGACTAAAATACTGCTTTACGAAAAATGTAAAACGAAAAGTGCAAAAATGTCTATTTTTACATAAAATGTAAAGAAAGTGGTCAAAAATGGTGTTTTCTATCCAAAAATTGACAAAAAACTTGTGGTTTTGTTTTTCACTCTTTGTTATTTTTCAAGCGCAAAAATTAAAATAAACGATAAAAAAGCCTCTCTATAAGGACTTATTATGGCAAAAATCGCTATTCTCGGTTATGGTAACTTGGGCCGCGGCATCGAATGCGCTGTCAAGAAGACCAAGGACATGGAACTTGTTGCTGTGTTCACTCGTCGTGATCCGGCTACTGTCAAGATTCAGACCCCGAACATTCCCGTTCTCAACGTTTCTGAAATCGAAAAGTGGGCCGACAAGATCGACATGCTGGTGATCTGCGGCGGTAGCGCTACCGACCTTCCCAAGATGACTCCGGAAATGGCTGCAAAGTTCAACGTGATCGATACTTTCGACACCCATGCAAACATCCCCACTCACTTCGCCAACGTTGACGCCGCTGCTAAGGCTGCTGGCAAGATTGCCATGATCTCCGTGGGTTGGGATCCGGGTATGTTCTCCCTGAACCGCGTCTATGCAAACGCAATCCTCCCTGATGGCAAGGACTACACCTTCTGGGGCAAGGGCGTTTCTCAGGGTCACTCCGACGCTGTTCGCCGCATCAAGGGCGTGAAGAACGCCAAGCAGTACACCTGCCCGGTTCCCGAAGCTCTGGATGCTGTCCGCAGCGGTTCTATGCCTGAACTGACCACCCGTCAGAAGCATACCCGCCTTTGCTACGTGGTTCTTGAAGAAGGTGCTGATGCAGCCTACGTCGAAAACGAAATCAAGACCATGAAGAACTACTTCGATGAATACGACACCACCGTCAACTTCATCAGCGAAGAAGAATTCAACAAGAATCACAGCGGTCTCGCTCACGGTGGTTTCGTGATCCGTACTGGCAAGACTGGCATGAACAACGAACACACCCACGTGATCGAATACAGCCTGAAACTGGACTCCAATCCGGAATTCACCACTGCAGCTGTTATCGCATTTGCTCGCGCAGCTCTCCGCATGAAGGCTGAAGGCAAGACCGGTTGCTTCACTGTTCTCGATGTTCCTCCTGCATACTTGAGCGAACAGAGCGGCGAAGAACTCCGCGCTCACTTGCTGTAGTTCGAAAAACGCTCGGCACCTCCTTTAATGACCGCACGGGTCTAGCGACCCCAATAGGTCATGCTGACGGAGGTCAGCATCTGATTTTGCGAAAAAGACCTGGGTTTTAGCCCGGGTCTTTTTGCTTATGCATTTGCATATGGTGTTCGCTTTTATTTTTCCGGGAAGACTCTTAGGTAGGGATCTTCCATGGCGGTAACCGGGATGGTGATTGCCTGGTCGTTTTCGTCTACGATAATGGCAACGCCGGTAAGGTAGTTGATCCAGTAGTCGTAACGGCTTTCTTCATTTTCGTGTTTGTGGAATCGCAGGTCGATGGTATTTCGTTCGCAAACCGAAATGATGAACGGAATCAGGAACTGGTCATGGGAAATGGCGATGGTGATGTCGGGCATCTTGCTGTAGGTGAAGTTGTCCTTGATGAATTCCTGGATGCGGTCGTCTACGTCGTAGAATCCGGCCTGACATTCTCTTGAGACGTCCTCCTCGTAAGCGAAGTAGGAATAGGCGGACCAGCTCCAGCTATGCTGATTCTTGCAGGCGTTAGCCTGGGATTCATCCTTGATGAAATAGCTGTCCAGCAGGTCGGTTCTCTGTTCGTGATCGTCTGCGGAGGTGGCGGTAAAGGGGATGGAACTTTCTGAAAATTCCTGGCCTTTTCCTTCTGCGATTTTCAGCACGGTTTCCATAGTCCGGTAGACCTTGGTATGCATAAAGTAAATGGGGCCAAGGGGTGCCAGTCTTTCGCCCAGTGTAACGGATTGTTCACGGCCGTTATCGTTTAGACGTCCCTCCGTACCCGTGCTGCTCTTATTGCGCTCGGCATGCCTTATGACGTAGGCCACCTTCTCGTTTTCCATGACGCAGTTTACCACATCGGTCAACTGGTGGAATTGGTCCCTTGTGGCGCGGATGTTTTCGCATTCCGTGCTCATCTGTTTGCTTGAACTAGATGGGATTACCACGATAGGTTCGTTAAACTGGTATGAACTAGAGGAACTTTCTGGGGCAGGTTCGTCGAATAGGAAATAGCTGGAAGAGGATGGTTCTTGTTCGGGCTGATAAGGCTCGCTATATTGGGAAGAACTGGATACCTGCGCGCTGGAAGGTAAACTTTGCAGGAAGTCTTTGAAAAAAGGCTTTTGTGACGAGTCTGTCTGGTTGACTTCTAGGGAATCCTCGGTGAGGGAATCGTCTGAGACGATATTCGGATTGTAATACGAAAGTTCGTCGTCACAGGCGGCGAGTAAAAGGCATACGGCAAAAACCGATGCTATATAACAAGCATTTTTTTTCATTCAAGAACCCTTTGCTAACACCGTTCATAAAATTAGTATGAGTTCTTGGAAAAAGTTTTAGTTTTCCTGAAAATTTATAGATAAAATGGGGGCGTTTAGCCGTTCGGGAATAAAAGTTTCACCTGTTCCGGCAAATCGGGGGTGGGTTTGCCGTTTTTCAGGAAGCAATGTTCCGAAGTTCCTGTGGCGCACAGCTTGCCCTCTACGCTCAGCTTGTAGGTGAACTTGAAGTGGTATTTGCCCTTGCGTTCCAGGGTGGTGTCGATATCCACGGTCTCGCCGAAGTGGGTGGAGTTGCGGTACCTGACTGTCAGTTCCAAAACCGGGCAGGCGTACCCTTGTGCTTCAATTTCAACATAGCTGGAACCTAGGGACTTGAAAAATTCCAGTCGGGCCTGTTCAAACCAGATTGGGTAAACGGCGTGGTGTACGATGCCCATCTGATCGGTTTCGGAATAGCGGACTTCTATGTGGCTAGTGTGTTTGTGACTGCAAAGTTCCATAATCTTTTTTACCTGTCAGATTGCCTGCGTTTAAAAGGCCTGGCGTACGTTAAAAGAAATTCCCAGGTGGTCGAAGTCTACCCATGAAAAGTCGGCTCGGGCGAATAATCCTTCGCTTAGGTTCAGCCCCAGCAGTGCGCCTGCGCCCAGGGACTTGTGCCATTTGTTCCGCCAAAGGTCGCTGAAGTAATCGCCTGCCTTACCGCTTTCAAAAAATAGGTGGGCTCCCACGCGGTAGGCGAAGTACTTGCGAATTTCGGACTGGGAAATAATGGCCTGGTTGCCGTTGAAGTAACGGCTTTCTACTCCGCGGAATCGCTTGACCCCGTCGGGGCCGGCCAGCATGTCGAAGGGAACGTCTCCGTTGGTGCGCTGCCAGAGTAATCCCTGGGCGAAGGTGGCTCCCCAGAGTAACTTGGTGTAACCGCGCAAATCAATGGATTCAACATCAAAGGTGTAGTCTCCCAGCTTGTCGCTGTAGAATTGCTGCTTCCATTGGGCCAGGAATCCGTGCTTTGTCCAGTTGATGTTGTATCGGGAGTCGTAGCTGATGGTGTAGCCTATGCCGTTGCGCCATCCAGAATGGGTGTCTGGTAATTCTAGACCGCTTTGGTTTTCGTTGAAGTCAATTTGAGAGTCTTCAAAATGGAATACAACGCCGTACTTGATTCCCCTGGGCATGCCGATGGAAGATTCCCAGGTGGATTCTAGATAAAATAGTTCTCGGTCGTAGTTGGTGAATATGTCGATGTCGGGGTTGTTCCCTGCGCCGAAATAGCTGGCGAACCAGTCCTGATAACGTAAGATGGTCCAGACGCTGATTTTGTCGTGGAACAGGTAGAAGATGGGCTCGATGTTGACCTGGATCTGGTCGCGGGTGGTGCGGAACATCGTAAGTCCGATTTCGTGAACCTTGTCGCCCCCTTCATTGGGTCTTAGAAACAGAAGGAACATGGCACCATACTGTAGTTTCGTTTCTTCGGTGTAGCCCAGTACCGGTACCAATGAAAATCGCTGGAAGTCGTCTTGCACATCCTGGGCGTGGGCCAGGGAGAACATACAGAATATGGCGAAAATCTTTGTGACAAATTTCATTGCGCCCAAATATAGAATGTATGCCAAGAGGTTGAAAATTTTTTTTCTACATTTGACCTCCGTAGATGCAGACAGAAATGAAATTACCGCAAAATTTGACGGCGGCAAACAGCAAGGAATTGCTGCGCTCGTGTAGAAGGGCGCTCCGACAGGGAGCTCTTCGTCTTGATGGTTCTGAAATGACCTTCATGGACTATAGCGGTGATGCCTTTTTTGCCCTGCTGGCCGAGGTTTCTGCCAAGACTGGAAACCGTCTGGAGCTGCTCCATTTTAACGATGACATTAAGCAGCATCTGTCTGACCTGCGTAAGTTTACCATTCCCGAAAAAGACCGTCGCGAAACTACGAATGTTTTCGAGGCCTTGGGTGGAGTGGGTTTTGACTTCATCAAGGAAGTGGTGCAGGTGTTCATCTTGTTGAACATGTGCATTTACTGGACCTTCCTGGGACCTTTCGACAAGGGCAAGCTTCGTTTTGGCGGCGTGGCCAAGCAGATGTTCCGCTTGGGTAGCGAGGCTACCGGAATCTGCTTCTTGATGGTGGCGCTGGTCTGCTTGACCATGGCCTTGCAGAGTTCCGTGATGCTCAATACCATCGGTGCCGGTTCTTATTTGGCCTCGGGTCTTGGATTCCTGATTTTTGCTGAAATTGGTCCGCTGTTGACCACCATCATTCTTGCAGGCCGTTCTGGTTCCTCGATTGCGGCTGAAATTGCCAACATGTCTGTTTGCGAAGAAGTGAAGGCTATCAAGACCATGGCTATTTCACCGGTGCAGTATCTGGTGGTTCCGAGATTTTTGGCCATGAGCGTTTGCACTCCTATCTTGAATTTCTGCGCTTCCATTTTCGGATGTTTCGCCGGCTTCCTGATTGGCTATTTCTGCTGCGACATTACCTTTACCAACTACCTCCAGGGGATCCGCGAAGGGATCGACCCCATGGTGTTTGCGAAGAGCTCCATTAAGGCTCTTGCTTTTGGTTGGCTTGTTACTCTTATTTCCTGTAATAAAGGTTTGAATGCCAAGGGCGGCGCCGAAGCCGTCGGCCTAGCGACAACCTCTAGCGTGGTGACTTCCATTGCCAGCATTGTTATTGCAGATACACTTTTTGCCTTCATTTTCTACTAGGGAGCAGTTATGGACGAAATTCTCAAAGTGGATCATCTGAAGGCGGGGTACGGTGGACGTACTATCCTCCACGACATTACCTTCGGTGTGCGCAAGGGCGAAATCCGTATGATTCTCGGTAGTTCGGGATGCGGTAAGTCTACCTTGTTAAATAACATCCTTAAGCTGTACAAGGCCCAGAGCGGAACCATTACCTATTTCGGTAAGACCTTCGGGGCCCAGGATGGGCTGGATGCCGAAACCCGTATGCGTACCGGCGTGCTGTTCCAGAGTGGCGCTCTGCTTTCGGACTTGACTGTAGCCGAAAACGCCATGCTTCCCCTGAAACGCAGCATGCCCTATATGCCCAAGAGCCAGATGGAAGCCATCGTTGCCGACCGTCTGGAAAAGGTTCATTTGCTGCATGCCTTCCATAGGTATCCCTCGGAACTTTCTGGCGGTATGAAGAAGCGTGCTGCCCTGGCCCGCGCCATTGCACTTAAGCCGGAACTTCTGTTCTGCGATGAACCGTCTACGGGTCTCGATCCGGTAACCGCACACTCTCTCGATGAACTTCTGCTGGAACTGCGGGACACCTTGGGCGTATCCATGGTAATCGTGAGCCACGAACTGGAAAGCATCAAGATCGTATGTGACCGTTTTGTGTATTTGAAGGAAGGCTACGTCCATTTTGACGGCACCTTGCAGCAGGGCCTGGATTCCGAAGATCCAATTCTTAAGACATTCTTTAGCCGTAAGAGTTCAAAGGAACCGAAATCCGATGACACTTACCACTTTAATTTTATTGACTGAGTCGGAGCATTAGATGGAAACCACTCGTTCTGAAAGAATCAAACTTGGCGTATTCATGTTCATATGCCTGGCGCTGATTATCGCCTTTTTGGGTTATGTGCTGAATCGCTTCATTAGCGCCGAATACGACAACTACTACACCGTGTTCAAGGGATCGGTCATCGGTCTTTATAACGAAGCCAAGGTCAAACTGAACGGTATCGACGTGGGTAACGTCACCGGAATCCAGATCGATTCCTCTAGCCTGGATCAGGTGGTGGTGAGCTTCAAGGTGAAGCATGGAACTCCCATTAAGCCGGGTACCCGTGCCGGCATGACCAACGGTCTTTCCCTCACTGGCGAAAAGCACATCGTTCTTTCGGGTGGTCACTTTAGCGAACCTAATTTGCAGGAAGGCGGTTTTGTTCCTGCAGAAGCTTCTTCTTTCGATAAGTTTGCGGACCAGGCTGGCGGCATGGTTGAAAAGGTCGACACCTTGCTCTCCAACTTTAGCAGCGTCTTTACTGCAGAGAATGCCGAGAACATCCGCATCACTCTGAAGAACATGGCCAACATGTCTGCGAACTTGAACCGCACCACTCGCGAAATGGCAAAGCCCATCGAAAGCGTGACCAAGACTGCTGAATCCATGCAGGCTGCCGCCGAGTCCATGAAGTCTGTCATGGCCAGCGTCGAAGAAGCAAAGATCGCGGCCAAGGCTGGCGAGAACTTGGATCTGCTCAAGGAAAAGCTTGATGCCATCGATACCAAGAGCATGAACGACAATCTTGCCCAGGCCATGGAGTCCATCAACAAGCTGGCCCAGCGTCTGGATGCGATGGTCTACAACAACCAGGATCAGGTGGGCGACGTGCTGACGGAACTGAACACCGTGCTTGAAAATCTGGATGAATTTAGCCAGAAGATCAAGAATAATCCCTCTGCCCTTATCCGTTCCGAAAACAAGAGCCGTAGACAATAAATTTTTATGATGACTGTGGGTAAGGCCTGCAGACTGTAAAAGGAAGGTTTGAAAATGAAGTTTGTTAAAGTCCTGACCGCCGTATTGGTAAGCCTCGTGGCCGGCATGATGACCGCTTGCATTGGCGGTGGTTCCAGCGAACCAACCCGCTATTACATGGTGGATGTAGAAAACATTGGCACTGTAGGTGCTGGCAATGCTTCCAAGACCGTTCAGGTCCGCAAGTTTACCATTGACCCGGCATACCAGCGCAGCAACATCGTATACCGCGAATCCGCCTACACCTTCATGTTCTATGATTTGGACCTGTGGGCCTCTCGCCCCGACCAGATGCTGAACAAGACTGCTGTAAAGTACATCGACCAGAGCGGCCTCTTTGCCAAGGGTTCAAAAACCGCCAAGCCCGACTACGAAATTCTGGGCAACATCGATGCTATCGAAGAAGTGGATGAAGGCTCCAGCCGTTACGCCCATTTGGATATGACCTTGACCTTCCGCAAGACCGAAGGCGCTCCGCTCTTTGAAAAGGAATACAACGAACGACTGACCATGGACGGTTCCGAGCCCCAGCATGTGGCCCAGTCCATTTCTAAACTTTATGGCCAGTTCATGGAAGACTTCTTGAAGAACGTTTCCCAGAACATGGGCGAATAAGCGGGCGCAAAATGGGGAACCTGTACCGCGATGCCTTAAAGGCGCTGGACTGGGGCGAGGGAGCGGTTGTCATTGGACACAAGTCTCCCGATGGTGACTCTGTGATGTCAGCCTTGGCTTATGCCAAGCTGATGCAGTCTCTGGGATATAAGGCCGAGGCCAAGATGGCCGGAAAGCCGAACAACGAAACTTTGTTTGTGGCTAAGGTTCTGGGAATTGAACTGCCCGAAAATTTGCCTAGCGTTTCGTCTTGTTCGTTAGCGGATAGAAACTGCGGACCTGCTCGTCTAATTCTCGTGGATCACAGCGATTACGCCCAGGCCGTAGACGGGGCCCGCGATGCAAGAATCCTCCAGGTGCTGGATCATCACGGTATCGGAAACATTTCGGAATCCAAACTGCTTTATGCCAAGTATATGCCTGTGGGTTCTACCTGCAGTATCGTGTATACAAGCTACAGGGAACTTGATGTCGAAATTACGTCTGAGGTGGCGAAGATTCTTTTTGCGGGACTTCTGTCGGATACGTTAAACCTGAAGAAGGTGACCGTGACTGATGTAGACCGTGCCATCTACGAAGACCTGCTGGAAATGCTGGCCCGCGACTGGAATCTGGATAAGGATTGTGCCCGCCAGAAGGCGTCTGAAATTTTTGACGGAATGGTGGAGGCTGCCCACGACTTTAGTTCCATGACCGACGAGGACATCTTTAATTCCGATGCCAAGGATTACGTGATGGGAACCGCCAAGTTCCGCCTGGGTAGCCTGGATTGGCGTGACGTTTCAACCATCGATGAATTTGCGGATCGGCTGTTGGCGGTAATGCCTAACGTAGCCAAGGCTTCGGGATGCAATATGGTTTTCTGCCGTGTGGGTTTTGAAGAAAAGACCTACATGCTTTATGGCGGTGTAGATAGTTCGTCTGCCCGGTTTGCCAAGGCCACTGCAGAACGTGCCTTCGGAAAATCTAAGCGGGAAGGCATTGTTTATTGCGAACGTCGCCTGAGTCGCAAGCTTGATGTTGTGCCGATGCTTGCCAAGGCCCTGTCCTAAAGGCAGAGAATCCCCTTCGCTTGCAAAAAATTAGCTGTTTTACCCCCTTGTAAACAAATTTTACAGTACAAATTCGCTATATAAATCTAAATTCGGGGCATGAAATTCGGATTTTATCGTTCCTTGTTAGTTTTCGGTGCTGTTTTTGGTCTTTCTCAGGCCTTCGCTGCTCCCGATGCCACCCATATTGAATATTTTGACTGCTGGATGGAAAAGGGTAGCGCCCTTGTTCCCGCTGAAAAGGCCCGTTTGAAGGCTACAGACGATTCCGGCATCTGTGGTTGCTTCAAAGTTCGCGAAAATGGCGGCTTTGGCTGGCGCGGTAACGATGATCCCAAACAGATTCTCAAGGTCTACGACCTTCCCAAGCCGCACGTCATGAAGTGCGACGACGGATCCTGCCTCAAGGGCAAGGCTCTTGAACAGTGCATGGATAACGTGCGTCAGACCGCTTTTGCCCTGTCTGAATTCGTCGATGGTCATCCTCTGGCCGGTGCCGTGCCTCTGGTCTTTGATGAAGGCTGGGATATGACTCCCTTTGGCGAATACTTCAACCAGCGCAAGGAACGTGCCCGCGAAATTACCTGCTTCCTGAACGTGCATGGTCGCCCCGATCTCCCTAATAGCGCCGACTGGAACAACTCCGGCATCTTCCACATGAAGGGCCTGCCCAAGAAGTTGCTTCCCGAAACTATCGCTCGCTTTAACGACTTTAGTGATGCCCGCTGCCTCGATGGAAACGAACTGACCGGCTTTGCCTACAACGGCTATAAGGAAAATGTTCGCCACGTAGACGACAAGGGCATACTGCAGGGTGAAGAAATCGGTTACATGAACGACCCCAACTATCCTTCTAAGCAAGGTGATGAATGGGGACAGGTGGCATGGACCGCTAACTATAAAAATGGTATGAAGGAAGGTACGGCTGTCTTCTATAAGTCCAGCGTCATGGACAAGGCCGAAAAGCCTTACTACTTCAAGCACCTTGAAGTCCCCTACAAGCAGGGCTATGTTGACGGTACTGTCCGTATGCTCAGCGACAAGGGCTTTGTCATGGCTGAAGTCTCCACCAAGCGTGGCGGTCTCCACGGCCGTACAACCGTGTTCAACCCCTTCAAGAAGAAGAACCTGGCCATTACCTACAATGCCAACAACCTGGATGGCTTTGTGGACTTTGGTGACTTCGGCGGTGTCTTCAAGGATGGTTTGCCCAACGGCATGATTACTTTCTGGTCTGTGAAGGATACCTGCTATGAATGGCTTCCCGGTTCCTCTGTGTGCTATACAGAACGTCTCAAGAAAAAGCAGTGGGGCGCCTACAACATGGGTATGCCCAAGGGCACCATGGAATGCTGGAATGGCAAGAAGGGCAAGGTTGATATGGACTGCCCCGACCCGATCCAGGATTCTCTGAGCCGCGACCCGCGTCAGATCGCTATCCGCGCTCTGGAACAGGTTGAAAAGGCCAAGAAGGAAGCCAAGAAGGCTCACGATGCTCTGGCCATTGCCGAAGAAGCCGTGGCTATCCGCAAGCAGGATGCTGCCATCGCCGATTCCAATGTAATCAAGGCAGAACGTGCCGCTGTTGTGGCCGATAGTCTGGCAAAGATTTCTGAAGCTGCCGCCAAGAAGGCCGCCGAAGAAAAGGCCAAGGCCGAGGCTGATTCTGCAAAGGCTGCCGGTGTGAATGCCGCCGCCGAAGCTGCTGCTGCTCCTGCTGCTGAAGATCCGAAGGCTGCCAAGAATGTCAAGGGCAAGAAGGGCAAGGCCGCTAAGGAATCTAAGGCTGCACCCAAGGCCGCCAAGGGCAAGAAAGCCAAGAAGTAATCTCTCTCTGTCTTGGACGACGACGTGCCTGCGCGCCGGTGCCATGCCTGCTAAAAGTTTAAAAAGCGAGGTTCAGCCTCGCTTTTTTCGTCTGCAAATTCGTCTGCAAAATTCGTCTGCAAAATTCGTCTGCAAAAAAAATGCGAGGATTTTTTCCTCGCGTTTTACAAGTCTTGAAAAGACCTAGTCGTGAATGGAATTTTTCAGATTCTCGATCATTCTTGCGAAGCTGGGATCTGTTTCCATTTCCTTCTTGATGCTCTTGATGGCATGAACCACGGTAGAGTGGTCCTTGCCGCCGAAGCGGGAACCGATGCTCTGGAGGCTGATGGGGGAGCATTCGCGCATCAGGAACATGGCGACCTGACGAGCCTTGGAAATTTCCTTGGTTCCGCGGCCGGATTCGATAAGCTTGGATTCGGGAACTTCGTACTGGTTAGAAACGGCACGGAGAACGGCGTCCAGGCTGACGCGACGGCGGGGGTTAGGTGCGAATTCGGTAGCCACCTTCTGAGCGATATTCATATCGATGTCGTGGCTCATGAGGCTAGACTGCAAAGTCAGCTTGATAATGGCACTTTCCAATGCACGGACGTTGCTGGCGATATGTTCTGCCAGGTA
Source organism: Fibrobacter sp. UWH6 (assembly GCF_900142465.1). Classification (NCBI taxonomy): domain Bacteria; kingdom Pseudomonadati; phylum Fibrobacterota; class Fibrobacteria; order Fibrobacterales; family Fibrobacteraceae; genus Fibrobacter; species Fibrobacter sp. UWH6. Next base: position 89,666 of record NZ_FRAX01000016.1, on the reverse strand, counting down.
ATGCAGAACTTCGTCGCTGATTTCCAGGTGGCGTTCTTCGGCCTTCTTGTGGAGAATGGCTTCGCGAGTGTCGACGTCAGGGGGCTGGATGTCCACGGTAAGGCCCCAGGCGAAACGGCTGACCAGACGGTCGGACAGGTTCTTGACTTCGGTTGCGGGAGCGTCAGAAGAAAGAACAATCTGCTTGCCGCCCTGATGCAGGGCATTGAAAATGGAGAAAAATTCGTTCTGAAGTTCGTATTTGCCGGACCAGTTCTGGATATCGTCGATCAGGAGGATATCCACTTCGTTGCGGTAGAAGTCGCTCATTTCGGTGATGCGCTGGTCGCGGAGGCACTTCATGTACTGCTGGGAGAAGTCTTCGGAAGTCAGGTAGCGGACTCGCTTTGTGGGGTCTTCTTCCAGGATGTAGTTACCGATAGACTGGAGCAGATGGGTCTTGCCCAGGCCGGAGGGGCCGTAAATGAAAAGCGGATTGTACTGGGTGCCGTCGGGGTTGCGGGCTACAGACAGGGCGGCGTTGAATGCCAGCTGGGCCTTGTCGCCAGGCACGAAGTTTTCAAAACGGAAACTGCTAGATAGGGGGATGCTAGACTTGAAAATGCTGTTGCTTTCGTCACGGACGGCGGTTACGGTAGGCTGGGGAGCCGCTTCCTGATTCTGGAATTCAAATTCCATGGGAGTTTCGTCGTGGCTGACTTCCTTCCAGGCGACGCCGATCAGTGCCTTGTAGGCGGCATAGACTGCAACATCAAGACCGTGGGGAACCGAAATGACAGCGTGACCGATGGTCTGGTTGACCAACTTGGTCTGAGCAAAATATGTCTTGAAGACTGTGTCCGAAAGCATCCCATGGAGATAGCTCAAACATCTTTCCCATTCGACTGTCATGATCTTCCTCTTCCTCGATAAGCAGCAACGCTTAATACAAATCTATCAACAATTGGCTTATAAATGTAGTAAAAATTGGATGGACTGTTGATAAGTTTGCTAAAAAATGGGAAAATTTTTATAAAAAATTGGGCTATAACTGTTTGATATTCAATAAGTTAGGCTATCGGGCCGGTGGGGGAGCCGGCTTTTTGGGGCGCTTGGCGCCGGCTTCAAGGGGTGCCCCTATGCGGAATTTTTTAAATTTGCCGTGTTATGGACATTCTTTCTAGTTTGGATTACTGGTTCTGGACCCCGATTTTTGCCTGGGTAGGCCTCTATCGTTGGTTTAATCGAATTTCTTACCCCACTTATTTTAAAAGTCAGATGCGCAAGGGCCAAAAATGGGCCTACATCCCGGCCTGGAAGGGCTATTGGGCTCTGTGCGACAAGGTTTTTACCCTGGCTGCGGCCCTGTTGTCGGCGCTTCCCGCCATTTGGATCGTAAATAGGTGGACTGATTCCCCATGGTACATGGGTTTTGCTTCTTCGCCCCTGTTTTTGGCGGTTGGCTTTGTTCTTTGCAGGGCCGCCAAGAACAAAACGGCCAAACTTTACCAGAGTGCTTACTTCCTTGAGTACCGCAAGGTGCGTTACAAGTACGAAGTCAAGGGAAACTTCAGGAACGAGGCTGACGTACAGAATCAGACTGTCTGGAGCTACACCAAGAAATTGAAGAATGCCGAGGCCCATGGTCGTCTGTGGAAGTATGTGAACGCCATGGCCAAGACTAAGAAGATTCCCCCCGACATTTACGCGGAGACCATGTATGTCTAACATTCTCGACCAGGCTGGTATGGGCGAGGCTGTGCTGACCGGTAAGGAGGCATGGGCCTATTCCGAAGACATCCTGCTGAAGGTATCCAGGACGTTCGCCCTGAACATTAATGTCTTGAAGGGTAAGCTGCACAAGAGCATCTTGCTTGCCTACCTGTATCTGCGAATTGCCGATACGGTAGAAGACGATCCTGATATGGTTGCCTCGGAAAAGGAAGTCATACTGGAAAAGTTCGCCAAGATTTTTAGATCCGCTGAACTGCGTGAAGAGGCCGTTTCTGAATTCGAGGGTTCTTTGCCGGCCAGCTGGCGTGCCCGCGCTACGGAACCTTATTTTGATCTGTGCCTGCATACCCATGTGGTGGTTCCCCTGCTCAAGGAACTGCCCGAAGTCTATGCCGCTCCGGTCCGTGATGTGACTGTTGAAATGTGCGGTGGTATGGCCAAGTTTGCCAAGCGTCAGGAAGCCGCCCTCAGCTCCGGCTGGTTCACTCTGGAATCCGTTGGCGATCTGGATGAATACTGCTACTATGTTGCAGGTATCGTCGGCAAGTTGCTGACTCACCTTTTTGCCGCAGACACCTGCCTGATTAGCGACGCCCGCAAGGCCGAAATGCAGAAGCTGGATGTTAGCTTCGGCCTGGCCCTGCAGGTTGCAAATATCGTAAAGGACTGCCGCGAAGATTCTGAACGCCGCGTGTGCTTTGTTCCCGAAGAAATCTGCCGCAGGCACGGTTTTGCCCATAGCTACGACATGTTCGTGGGCGAGGCCGGTTCCGCTCCCGCTGCAGGATCCGCTCCCGCTGCAGGATCCGCAGGATCTGCCGACTTCGAAAAGCGTCGTGCTGCCGTCATGGGTGAGCTGGTGCAGAAGGCCTGGTGTCATCTGGATGATGCCATCGCCTATACCAAGCTGATTCCCAACATCAAGATGCGTACCCGCCTGTTCTGCCTGTGGCCCCTGTTCATGGCCGCCGAAAACATGAAGTTGATCGGCGACGGCTCCGCCATCTTCGCAAGCGACAAGAAGGTGAAGATTTCCCGCGATACCGTCAAGCAGATTGTGAAGTCCACCATGAAGCATTTCTACAGCGATAAGTGGATCGACCGAAAGTTTAAAGAGGTTCGAACCTAATGAAGTTCTATAACAAGTTGCCGTTCCATATTGCGGTTATCATTTTTAGTATCGTTTCTGACCAGCTTACCAAGCTGTGGGCCTTGGCCCGATTCACCAACGAAACCGGCGCTCCCAATCATGAAATCATTAACGTGATTGGCGAACTGGCCCGATTCCAGCTGGTGTTCAATAAGGGTGCCGCCTTCAGTAGCCGCCCCCAGGACCTGATGCCCTTCTTGCCGCCCTGGCTGTTCTTCTTGCTGATTTCTGTTGTGGCTGCGGTGGTGCTGTTCTGGTTCTACAGAAGCATCGACAAACGCGACTACCTGAGCCGCCTTGGTGTGGTGATGATCATCGGTGGCGCCATCGGAAACTTTATTGACCGTATGCGCCTGCAGATGGTGGTAGACTTTATCGACTGCGATTTCCCCGACTTCATCATGACAAGATTTCCCACCTTTAACGTGGCGGATTCCTTTGTGACTGTGGGCGTCGCTCTAGTGATTCTTTCTCCGGTAATTTTACGCAAACTGCATAAACAAATTAAGGAAGAAGAAAAGGCCGCCAAGGAAGCTAAGGCTACCAAGGCGGAATAAGCCTAGTCCTTTACATTTTGCATGGACTCGAATTTGACCCAGGCTTCGGCCGGGGTCTTTTCTGTTGCTGTAGACAGTACGTTGTAGTCGACGGCGATCTTGTCGGTGTTGGTCAAGTCAAAGGCCAGGTCATTCTTGTCTATGGTCTTGACCAGGTGACCGTTTACGAAGGCCTGTAAGTTGCCGGAATCGGTTGTCTGTACCTTGACCTGGTTGAATTCCCCGATCTTGATGAATGAGGAATCGGCCGACAATTTCAAAATGTTCTTGCCGGGGTCGTTGATGGTGAACTTTCCGTCGGCGTGGACGTCAAAGCGGTAGTCATCATAACTGTTTTTCTTGAACAGCTGAATGCCTGCATAGTTCATGTTGTCGCCTATCTTGATTTGAACCACAAAACCGCAGGCCACAAAGCGTGTGTAGTTGGCACTGAGGATCCAGTTCCTGATACTTTTGTTTGCCTTGCCGTCGCCGCTGGTAACGTGTATCACTCCGCTTTCCATTTCGAAGTTAGGGGAACTGTCGAAAGCGAAATCGACAGAAGACACATCTTCGCTAACGAAGTTGTTTGTGGGTTCACCCTGGGAGGGAATGTCGACGGAGTTTCCGTTGGCCGATGTGGAACTTTCGCCGCTGCAAGCAATAAGGAATGCGGCCAGTAGACTTAGATACTTGCTGTTCATGACGATTCCCTTTGTGAGACTGTTACTTGATTTTGATGGCGCGGACGCTGAACTTGCAATTCTTGTTTGACGATAGTTCGGCGAAGGTTTCGTTGTAGTAACTCAAATGTCTAAAGTATGCCTTTTCCTGGTCCTTTTCTTCGTCGGTCCAGAAGTAGGCGTAATTGTTCAGATAGTTGAAGACCTTAAGGCTGCTCTGGGATCCTGCGGGCAATGCCTTGAATCCGAATGAGTCCTGGCCGGGAATACGTGTCCCAAGCATGCCGGTTTCGCACCAGTGCTCTGTGTTGGACTTTAGGGCTGTACCTGCCTGCAGGCCCGTGCTCTTCTGACAGAAGTTTTCCAGTTCGACAAAATCTTCGCGGGTGGGGAGGCGGAAGCCTTCGGGTACGGCAAGCTTTGCCTGTTCCCAGGTGTACAGCAGGCCGTAGGTGGTCGCCTTTTCGGAACTGTTGTTGTACGGGTTGGCGCCTTCTACCACGAATGCGAGATTCTCTGCCATCCATTCCTGGTTGCCGATGATGACCGTCTTGTAGGTGCGGCCGTCACGGGGGTCGGTAAATTCACTGGAAACCTTGTTGGCTTCGCTGGCGATACGGTTGAGCTCTTCCAACTTTTCGGGCGGGAGAATATCCTGGTTGTTGGCTCCACAATGGGGGCAGTAGTTGAAATTGAAGGAAATATCCTTATGGCATTTCTTGCAGCCCTTGATCAAGGGGAGCGCCTTTTTACAATTCATACAGAAATGAGTTGTGGCGTCAGTAATCTCGGCATAACAGTTGGGGCATAAAATCATGATTTTCTCCAGTTCTTGTGCGCTCTTCTTAAAAGCGTCTATAGAAAGGAAAATAATATGTTTTCCCCAAAAAAAATCTAACGGACTAAAATAAATAACCCATATAATTGACTTTTTGTGCCGATCACACCCAAAATGGCACCCCATCGAGACCTGCTCCTGAGCGAATCAAAAACGAAAATTCTCCGCAGGCAATTGAAAAGACGGATGCTGGAATTTATCCGCCAGGCGGACGCTTACGGTATCGACATCGTCATTTCCTTTGATATCGAGAATGCCAATGCCGATCAGCTTGAACGCACGATGAACGATCTGGAGATGATTGATGCGACCGTAGAAAACGAACCTTGCTGATTTGAATATGAAGTGGATAATCGGATCGCTGATCGCCTAGAGAAGGGGTTTGTTTGATAAATATTTTTTCTATCTTTACCCCCGTATGAAGAATGTAGATACTATTGCCGTTCTTGATTTTGGTGGCCAGTATGCCCACCTGATCGCAAATCGTGTCCGCCGCCTCGGCGTTTTCACCGAAATTCATTCCCCAAACTGCGACGTTTCCGAACTGGAAGGCGTCAAGGGAATCATCTATTCCGGTGGCCCCTCCAGCGTTTATGCAGCCGACGCTCCGGAATACAATCCCGAAATCTTGAACCTGCCGGTGCCCAAGCTGGGTATCTGCTACGGTCATCAGCTTATCGCCCAGCAGCTGGGTGGTCACGTTGAACCGGGCAAGGTAAAGGAATACGGCATCGCCGACCTGATTGTTGGCGACGAAAAGTGCCCGATTTTGAAGGACCTGCCCAAGGCCTCCCCCATGTGGATGAGTCATGGCGACCAGGTGACCAAGCTGCCCGAAGGCTACCGCATCGTGGCAAGCACCAAGGACTGCGAAATCGCAGCCGTCGCTTTCGACGAACGCAAGATCTACGGCATTCAGTTCCACCCCGAAGTGACCCACAGTAAGTTCGGCATGAAGCTTCTCGAAAACTTCATCGACATTACCGGCGCTGAAAAGACCTGGAACATGAAGAGCTACCTGCCCCTCATCACCGCCCGTATCCAGGAACAGGTGAAGGACCGCAAGGTGTTCCTCCTGGTGTCTGGCGGTGTGGACTCCACGGTGGCATTCGTTCTCCTGAACCGCGTGCTGGGCCCCGAAAAGGTTCTTGGCCTCCACGTGGATAACGGCATGATGCGTCTGGGTGAATCCCAGAAGATCATGGACTTCCTCAAGGCCGAAGGCATGAACAACCTTCAGATCCGCGACGCCAGCGAACACTTCCTGGCAAAGCTCAAGGGCGTTACCGCTCCTGAAACCAAGCGCGGCATCATCGGTAAGGAATTCCTTGTCGTCAAGGACGAGGAAATGGCCAAGCTGAACCTTGACCCCAACCAGTGGATGATGGCCCAGGGTACCATTTACCCCGATACCATCGAATCCGGTGGCACCAAGAATGCAGACAAGATCAAGACCCACCACAACCGCGTCCAGGAAGTTCTGGACCTGATGGAAAAGGGCCTTGTGCTGGAACCGCTGGCCGACCTCTACAAGGATGAAGTCCGTGCCCTGGGCGAAGAACTGGGCATTCCCCACAACCTTGTATGGCGTCACCCCTTCCCGGGTCCGGGTCTGGGCGTCCGTCTGCTTTGCAGCGATGGCGTCCTGACCGACGACATGGTCAAGTTTGAAGACGTGAAGGACTCTCAGGGCGGCTCCTTGGCCGACTACCTGAAGGCAAATAACATTTCTGGCCGCATGCTCCCCATCAAGAGCGTTGGCGTTCAGGGCGATGGCCGTACCTATGCACAGCCGTTCCTGCTGACGACCGCTGGTCTCTCCTGGAAGGACTGCGAAAAGTTCTCCACCGAACTTGCAAACCGCTTCAAGGCCATCAACCGCGTAATCTATCAGATCGGTACCGTGGCCGATGAAGACCCGAAGCTTGTGGAACAGTACGCCACCCGCGAGAACTTCGATACTCTGCGTAAGTTCGACGACATCTGCACCACCTTCCTGCAGGAAAACAAGCTGTACGAAGAAATCTGGCAGATGCCTGTGGTATCCGTTCCGCTGCGCACCGCAGGCAAGCCCTGCATCGTGATGCGCCCGGTGAACTCCACCGAAGCCATGACCGCCAACTTCGCAGAAATTGACCAGGGCATGCTTGCAGGTCTCTGGCGCAAGTTCGAAGCAGAAGGCGCCGGCTCCCTCTGGTACGACGTCACCCACAAGCCCCCCGGAACCATTGAATGGGAGTAAACCGAATCCAGCGAAAACATGCTTGCATGTTTTCATTGGTGAGCCGAAGGGCAGACGCTGGAGCCGCAGGCGTAAGCGTCCGTAAGGCGAAAAGCGCCATGGGAGTAATGTGCAAGCCGAGCGCCGCATCCCTCAATCCAAATTTAAAAGAGCCTACCGAGTTTCATCTCGGCAGGCTTTTTTATATCAATCACCAAGATTTTCCGAGCATTTTATTCAGGATGCATTAACATACCATACATGAGCATAGGGACTCCATGTTCCTGGCAATTGCATTGCACTGCACATAAAGCAGAGTTCTTCCTTTGGAGTATTTTTTTCTACAGCATGTTGAATGCCTTCCAAAGCATCACAGAATTCCTGGATAGTATAATCGCAATTGTGAGATACCACAACCATATAAATCTTAGTCTTTGGAATGTTGATTTTTTCAAGACTAATTGCGTTGCTTAAGTTTACGCCCTTGTATTCTAAGCAAGCATTTGGACCGATTCCTTTGCAAAATTCATCATAGTCTACAGAAATTACTCCATCTTCGTTAGATAACCATAGCAAAGATAGTACGCAGTTTTTCATCAACGAATCTACCTGCAAATAGATTGTATTAAAGCATTCTTTGGACAATTCGCCCTTAAGGACTTGATTACAATCCAATACCGTATAGAAATCCCTTGCGTCGACCGCATCGCAAATTGTTTTCTTAAGAAGTTCTGCACGTTGTTTACGTTCGCTTCCTTCAAATACAAATGGACTGCTCATGATGAGACCTACTCGCCATCCCGCTGCCTTTGCGCTGCGTGACAATTGAAGTAATTTATTGTATGGATAAAGACCTCCCAAACCGCAGACAATAATCATCAATTTGTTATTTGTCATGGCTTTGAAGCTGGGGCAGCAACAATTTTCGAAATCCAACTGATCCGCACCCACGTCAATCGTGTGAAAGTCTACGTTCATAAGACTTTTTTGTTCGCAAAGCTTGCAAACATCATTTACAACCTTGGCTCCGGAAGTTCCTAAACCGACTATTCTTACGAAATTATTCATCATTCATCCTTTGTTAAAAAACTCTCCTAAAAACCCAAGCGCCTACCACGATGTTCATCCTTGCAGGCGATTTCTTCAGTCATCATTTCTGAAATCAAATTCAAACTCAAAGAATCATTTGGCATGTAACGAATCTTTCGTTTTATCGATGCAAAATCACTTATGGTTAGATTTGTTTTTTCAGAAATGTCCCGAGGGCACACAACACACTTTGCACAACACGGAATTTCACCAAAGAAAGTTCTCCAAGCCAGTTCAATCTGCTTTTGATTCATATACCCAAAGCCAATCTTCATTTGGAAACGCCTGCGTATTGCTAAGTCCAAAGCAAACAAATTGTTTGTGGCAGCAATAAACAATCCATTGAAATTTTCCATTTGGCATAGGAACTCATTCACTTGAGTTATTTCCCAATGCTTTTCTGCAGATTGACGGCTTTCCAAAAGACTGTCTGCTTCGTCCAAGAATAATATGGACTGCGTTTTTTCAGCCTCTTCAAAGGCATCTCGAATACCTTTTTCGGTCTCCCCCACATATCTTCCCAAAATATCGCTGGTTCGTTTCACAACCAGTTCGCGCCCCATCAATATAGAGGCGATGTATTCAACAAATGCTGTTTTTCCTGTACCGGGAGGACCATAAAGAAGAATGTTTACATTTTCTTGTGTTCCCGAATCTATGGATTTTTTCCACATTTCGTTGAAGTTTTTGAGCATTGGCTCAATAGCGTGTAAATCAAAAGTTTCATCATCAAAATGGATGAACTCTGTGTTATAAAGATGGCTTGATGCAGATTTCTTTCTTGCAGATATAGGAATATCCAAAAGTTTTGCATGGGCAGTAGCGACTTCTCGCACCACATCGAAAGCAGAATTGTTTTTTAAAAGTTTAGCCTGCTGTATAGCCAAGGTTGCAGTGCCTGCCATTACAGGAATTTCTTCTGCGATAGACTTTAATTGATCAGCGGTGAGCATGCACTCCGCATCGTTTGCCTTAAGTACAGACTTCCATATGGACAAACGTTCTTCTTTGCCAAAGGAACTGAATTCCAGGGCGTAATTAAAACGCCTACGAGTGCTGTTCGTAACGGAATTCATGCTGTTGGTAATCCAGATAATCGGTGTTTTTATGTTTTCAAAAAGGATGTTCAAATACCCTTTTTCGGCACAATTCAAAACCTGGTCTGCTTCATCCATTAGAATAAAGCCCCCATCCTTTTGACATTCCCAATCGGCCATCAACAAAGAACGAATACGATTGTTTAGACGGGTCATGTTGTCCATATTCTCGTCACCCATACCCACATCCAAAAGTCGCATACCAAGCTCACTAGCAAGCACCTTAGCAAGTTCTGTCTTGCCGGTACCTTCGCGGCCATAAAAAAGAATATGTAATGGCTTATCCTTTGAACATTCAAAATGCTTTTTCAGAAATTCCATTACATAAAGAGCCTTGGAATTCTGCTTACAAATTTGACTAAAAGAAACTACAGGTTTTGAAGCCTCTTTAAAGTTCAAAATCTTTGCATTGGTTGAAAAACCATAGAGAAAATCAGAAATATCCTTGTTTAGGTAAAGCTCTTTCTGGCAGACAGTATTATCGGGGACGTTGTCATCGCTATTATCCAGTGTTCCGATAATCTTGAATTTAACCAGCGGACTGTCTTCGGAACAAAGCTTATGCAATGTTTCGATGTTCAAACCAGTCAACATAAGTACACGTTCGAAAGTCCCCCGTGTATGAGGGTCAAAATTAGAATCACGTTCTTCGCCATAGCTTCGGTAAAGTTTAAAGAACATATTCCTATGATCCTTAAGCCAAAGGTAAAGAACCAGTTCCAAGGCTTCATTTGAAAGATTGAAAATCTTTTTGAGTTCAAGTGCACTTTTGAAAGAAATGTCCTCTGGATTAAACCCTTCATTGACACGGCTGTATGCACACCTTTTTACAGCCTCCCCCATTAATCCTTTTACCGAGTGATCAGGGGGTTTGATGATAAAGGTCGATATAATGGAATTTGATAATTTACCGTCCTTGGTTTCATTAAACCTTTTTAAAGCATCCCTAAGAGGCATAGGATTCATGTTGACATAAATATTTGTCTTGTCTAGGAACTCCATGCTAGAGCAAGTCTCGTAGACCTGCTTGAGTAAAAAGCAGCGATATTCATCATCCAGGTACACGTCAAGGAATCTTGACATATCACCATTTGGATAGTTTCGGATAAAACGAATCCAGTACTCTATAATCTTGATGTTTAAAAAGCTAAGCTTGGATTCTTGCTTGGTTGCATAAGCGGTTTCTGAATTAAGCCTATCTAAGGTGCTTTTTGTATAGTTTTCTGCGTCATTTTTGTAGTTTGAGTTCATAAATCACCTCTTTTTTTGATAAAAAGTATAGATTAGGTATACGACAATACTTGTCGCATAAAACTTTTATCGTTTGAGTGACAAAGGGGTGATCATGGCTGATTACAAAAAATGCGAAAGACAAATTCAGATACTTATTCAATTTCTGACAAAGCCGAAGCAAAGCTTTTCGGTGAGTCAGATGATGCATGCCATGGGATTGTCCGAAGCGGAACGACGTAACGTTCAGCGCGATATGAACGACCTGGTCAATCAGCCAAATAACCTTGTGATAAGCGAAGGCCGCGGTGCTCACAAGACCTATAAAACGGGCCTTAATGTTATGGACAAGCTGGAACTCCCCAACTTTGAAGAAGTCTTGCTCCAGTTTGTATTTTTGCAGCGAATAATGAACATTTACCCGGGAACGGCGGACCTTATAAAGGACCTGCTTGAACGTATACAGAAGAACCTACCCTATAAACAGCGTGATAGATTGGAGGAAGTATACAGGGACATCAGTTCCAGGGTACTTTTTATGGGCATGCAGCCGGATATTGATGAGACAGCCAACGAAAAACTGAATACGATCCTTAAGGCAATACGCACCCACCACGAAATCCACACCCATTACGAAAACACCTATGGTGAAGAGATTATTTCTGACAGGGTGCCTTTAATGATGGTTCTGTACCAGAATGAAATCTACATCGGGTGCGTTAGTCATGGAGACCCGTTGCATGTGTATGCCATTAAGCTACGCCGCATTATTTCGGTTGATATTATTCAAAAGACCTTTGTGGAGAACAATGCTTCTTTAGAAGCTCTTCGTAAAAAAGTTCGAGACCTTTCGTTGTTTGACCGTGAACCCGGTACCGAAAAAATAGAGCTGACCTTCCCTCTGCTTTCCCGTAAATACGTAGAGGAGCGCCCTTATCATAGATCTATGGTTATTAAGGAGCGTAAGGGCATGCTACACGTAACCATGGAAGTCAATGTCAATTCCCAACTGGTGCAATGGATCCTTTTCCATACAGAAAATGGCGTAAACGTGGTAAAGCCAGATTCATTAAAAAAGAGACTGCTCGAAATCGGGCAGACTCTTGTGGGAAAATATGAGGATAATTAGGTTTACTTGATCTTCTGAATGCAAATTTTTAAATCATTCAATAACTTTTTCAAATCAGATTTAAAAGTTCCATTTAAAACACTCTCATATTGCTTGAATGTCCATTTATTGTATTTTTGCCAATAATTATGAAGAATGAATGAAGCCGGATTCATTGGCTCTATATTCATTATTTCCTTATACAGATTTCGAATTTCGTTTATTTTCTCTATAGATAATTGTCGCTTGTCAATTACGGACTGTATTCCATAAACAATTCCTGTAAAATTATTGTTTTGGGGACTAAGTACAATATTATAATCTAATCCTGTTTCAAACGTTACAACTGCATATCGTTCAATTAGAGGCTTTTCTTTTTTTACTTTCAAATCGGTTTCTTCTGCAGCAGCTTCTATTTCTTGCCACAAGCGATTTTCAAAAAGTTTGTATATGGCACTTTCATTTTGTAATAAATAGAAAACAAGACTCATTCGTTTATCATTGCAACAAGCGACTTTTGCAACGTCCATTTTTTCCTCCTCTAATAAAGTTTGGCCTGTTAACTGTTTTACTAAGACTGCATATTGATAAATGGTTTCTTTAATTAATGGTTTTTCTTTTGAAATATCAATACATTTTTCAAGCCAAGATGTAATGTCTTGTTTATATGATATTTTTATATAATCATCTTCTTTTAACCTGCCTAAACTATTTGGAGTTGCATCTCTTCCTTCTAAAGTTAAATACACTAAAACAGCCTTTGGATTATACTCATGGTAACGAGCTAATTGATTGGGCTGATCATCTGCATAAATTTTATCTTCAATAATCAGTGATTTAGAATCATTTTCTGTACATTTGACGTAAATATCAATACGACCATATTGTGTTGAGCATTCTTTAATCACAGACACAGAATTTGGCATTTCTAAACCAAGTTCTTTATAGAAAAGTTGCAGGAACTTGTTACCCATCTTGTGGGAGCCATTGGGATTTAGTAATTCTGCAATAAAGGAGGAATGAATAAGTTCTTTTGTGTCTAAATGAAGAATGTTGAAAATGTTGAATTCAGCTTCGGCTTTATTGTTTATATCACAATATTTCTTTCTGACGTCATCTAATGCATTAAAAAAATCATTAAGAAATTGTTCATCCATATATCCAACCATAAAAATGTATGTAGAGTTTTATTAAACCTTCTTAACTAAATATATCACGAAATTCTTTTTTTTTCAAATCTACGAAATATTTAATTGTTGTAAATAGTTGATAAGACAAGTATGTGTGTATGTAAAAATCTACCCCAATTGGAGTAGACTTTTGTTTTAATCAATTATTGATTTGAACGGGCGTTTTCTAAAGCCTTTTTCAGCTTGGTGATACCAAAGCGGAAAATGTCTGCAACACGGAGGCCTCTCCAATTTTCGTCGGGATATGGAGCGATTTCTCCAGAGGCATTTACAGTCAAGTAGTTTTCGTCCTTGACGAACAGATAGAATTTGTCGGTCACTTCGACGCATTCACCTAATTCAGCAACAGCCTTGGTTGAGATCAAATTGCAATCAGCGTCGTAGAAACGCCATTCCTTTTTCACCTTTACCAAGAAACTGTCTTCTGTAAAGCCAACGCACTTGCCGTCTGACGTCATGGATCTTTTTGTATTGTCCTGATATTCAACGACAATGAATACGACCTTTGACTTTGGGGCTCCAATTGCATGAACACCCATGGGGGAACCTTTGGAAACCTTCTCGATTTTATTTGCCATATAGCTATCCTCTGTTATATGATTACAGTTTGTTATGACAATAAGATAGATTGACTATACGTCAAATTTAGTCGTGTAGAAAATCGGTTTCAAATTGAAGTGACCTTATTTGCCCCCCCCCTATATTGTAGATAATTATAACCAAGCACCGATAAAAGTTCTTTCTTTAGGTGAATCGCACTATGGAAAGAATGTCGACGTCAACGAGATTAACAAAGAAAAAAATGGAAAAGTAACACTAAGAGAACTTTCATCTAAAGAATACTATATGGAAGTTTAGGAAAACTACGCCGCACTTTTTTCAATTTGTCTCACCAGTGGTGAGAGTATTCTACAAAGACTTGATCTCTTCTTCGGAAAGACCGGAGCATCTAGCAACTTTATCAATTGAATCGCCTTCTGCTAGCATAGCCTTAGCCATTTCTCGGGCCTTTGCATTCGCTCCTTCGACACGACCCTCTGCGCGGCCTTCGTCACGTTCCTCTTCAAGCATGTCCTTGAATGTCATGTAGTCGCTCCTTGTCTTAGGGTCCTTATGGTAGAAGTCAACCTTACTCTGGATGGCTTGCGTCACGGCAGTGGTTGCTTCATCGGTGGCAAAATACTTTAGGTAATCGCGAATGGATTCATCGGTCACGGCCTCGTACTTACTAAAATTACAAAATTTGCTAAGGCGAATGAAGCGGACAAATTTATTTGTCCATTTCTGAGCCGCACAAATTAGGAACGAAGTTCCCAAAAATCTTGTAAGTCAGGTCTCCCAAAATCAAGGAATGGTCTTCCTTTTCGCGATTTTCAAATTCGTAAATCGGTCGATTCTTGCCGAAGATATCTTCCGGGCAGAGAAAGATGACGTATTGTTCCTTGAGTTCCTTGTATTTATGGGAACTCCCGAGAGTTTCCGTATCGCAGATATCCTGGTAGTAGCGGGCACGCTTGGGCAGTTCGCCTGAATCCACCATCTGCATCTCCAGATCTGTAACGCCCCAAAATCCTTGTCCCCGAACTAGCACAGTTTTGCAACAAGCTTGCACAGTGATTGCGACGACGGGACAAGGGTTGCCCAGGCCTGAATTAGACCGACAAACACATTGAGAATATGAAGCAAAGCCGCTGGAAGGAACACTTCCACGGCTTTTCATTTTTAGCCAAGTCTGAGTACGGATTTGGCGTTTTTGGTTCAATTTCGCCAATTTCTAAAAGTTTCACAAGTTCTGCGAAGGGTGTGCAAGGCACTAGCAATAGATCTGCTAATACATTGCCCCCCGATCGCCAGACGGCCCAAACCTGAACAAGATATCACAAGGTCACGGGGACAAAGTTTGTGGAAATCTGCTGGACAGCGGATTCGGGTCAACACATCTTCCTCGGCTTTTTTTATTTATACGTATCTATACTATATTTGTAAAATGCATTCGCTTAAAAGAAAAACATTCCCTCTTTTCATCGCAACCCTTTTGGCGATTCTAGTCGAGTTCTCCGCATGCAGTAACTCATCCGAGCCCGACGACATTAGCGGAAATTCAACAACCGAGCAAGGTTCTTCTAGCCTCATTGAAGCTGATATTCCAACATCCTGCCCCGAGAAGCTTGGTGAAAATGAAATTTGCGACCCTCGCGATTTCAAGATTTACCACACCACGGAAATTGGCGCACTGATCTGGACATCCGAGAACCTTCGTTACAAGGTCGAGGGTAGCCGCTGTTTCGAAGACAATGATTCAAACTGCGTCAAGTTCGGCCGTCTGTACAATTGGACGCAGGCCATGGATTTTAAACCCTATTTCCTGCGCAACACAGCCGAGGATTCCATCAAAAAGCCCTACCATCAGGGAATCTGTATGCCGGGTTGGCATGTCCCCGACACTCTGGAATGGAAATACCTGATGAGCTATACCGACATCATGAAAGAAGACCCTTACGGTTTCAAGGTTCTCCATGGCGGTTTTTACAACAACTATTTTTTCTCGTACTGGCCTGACGCAGACAGATTCATCACTTCTACCGAAAGTGATGAAATGGACTATTATGTAGACTACAATCAGGATACTTTCTTCGACGAAACGGTACCTCAATCAAGAGTGAACAGTTTCGGCGTCGACCCAAAAGACAACTCCATCAACGAATCCTCCAAATCCCACGGATTTTCTTTACGTTGCGTCAAGGATACCTTGCTCATGGAAATGATCATTCCCTCCAGTTCCTCCGTCGCATCCAGTTCCTCTATTGAGCTGTCCAGTTCAT
Source organism: Fibrobacter sp. UWH6 (assembly GCF_900142465.1). Classification (NCBI taxonomy): domain Bacteria; kingdom Pseudomonadati; phylum Fibrobacterota; class Fibrobacteria; order Fibrobacterales; family Fibrobacteraceae; genus Fibrobacter; species Fibrobacter sp. UWH6. The sequence goes on along the minus strand of NZ_FRAX01000016.1, from coordinate 73,989 downwards.
CAGAAGACGCCCCCTCATCCAGTGAAGAAGTCTGCGCCAGTGTACAAAAAGAGAGCTGGAAGTATCTGAGCTCCAAAGTAAAGTATGATGTTTTCCAGGATGACCGAGACGGCCATTGTTACAAGAGTGTCAAAATCGGAGACCAGGTCTGGATGGCAGAAAACCTAAACTATGTCGACTCCATCGCCCACCCCTTCTTTGCAGGGAAAACCCATTGTCTAGGCAACGACCCCGACAGCTGTGAAATCTTTGGACGTTTTTACACCCAGGTGGCGGCCATGAAGGCATGCCCCGAAGGTTGGCATCTTCCGTTCAGTGATGAAATCTACACCCTTCTGGAAACAGTAAGCGACGCCTCCCTTAAGTCAGCGGAATGGACTTGGCAAGAAAGCCCAGCAACAAACGAAAGCGGATTTTCCGCATTGCCCCTTGGAATATTCGTTGACGAGGCGGGCTATTGTGGCGATGCTTGCGACGTGATAGAAGAATATTTCTTTGGTTACGGAGAACTGGTAAATATTTGGAGCCGCCAAAAGTCTTTCCTCCCTGACGATGAATTCTCTTCCTATCTATTAATGTTCGATTACGCCAAGGAACCCGCAAGAGTCGACCTCGAAGAACGAATCATGGGAATGAACGTTCGCTGCGTCCACAACTAATTTGATTTTTGGGAGAGAAGGTTGTTTATATGCTAAACTATACGAAAAAGTCTTTTTGCACCTGCCTGCTTGCATCGATCCTTGCATCGGTCTTCCTTACAGCCTGCGGCGATAGCGACTCAGGAAGTCCGAATTCGCCGGAGGAAAACCAGGCTAATTCTTCCAACAGTCTGTCTATAGCCCAATGCGAAGATCGTTATGGCATTTCCGGAAGTAACTCCTGGTCGAAAACGATCACCGACTCATCCTTGATCAAGGACGTTGCCTGTTCCAAGGCTACGGAATTCATCGACCAGAAGGGTGGCGTTCAGACGGTTTGTCACGAATTAACATACAATTCCGAATATAACCGCCTGGAAATATTCCTTTCGTCTGAATATGGCTATAGGAAAGTCTGGGTTACCCTTGACGGTTGTAAATACAATTTAGGAAGCGACGGCGACTTCAACACCTTGATCGCAAAGGCCCCTGAATGGAAACTGGACGGATGCCTCTGCAAGGAAGAAAAGGGCGAGACCTATTATCGCAACAGCGCACCGAAAATCTTAGCGGAAAGTTCCAGTTCCATGGCCGAAGAGGAATCTTCCTCAAGCATGGAATACCCCAGGGAATCTTCCAGCAGCATCGCCTACGTGCCGCCCTCAGAAGCTGTCGCTGGAACCATGGTCGATAAGCGGGACAATCGCGAATACAAAACCGTGACCATCGGCAGTCAAACCTGGATGGCCGAAAATCTTGCATACGCCTATACGGAACCCACAAAGACACAGGACTCCTCCAGTTTCTGCAACAGTGAAGCTGAAGGAAATTGCGAAAAATACGGCCGTCTTTACCTATGGTCTGCTGCCATGGATTCCGCAGCCGTATTTTCAGAAAGCGGTAAAGGCTGCGGCTACGATTACAGGAAATGCGCTAACGAAGATAACAAGGGCACAGTCCGTGGAATCTGTCCTGAAGGCTGGCATCTGCCCAACGTCAATGAATATCAGGTCCTATTTACCGCCATCGGAGGACATAAAATACCGGGATATCCTGATTGGACCAATGTTGAAAAATCACTGAAGTCCCTTGATGGCTGGAGTGAATACAACAATCGCGACGCAAACGGTTATGACGACTACGGATTCTGCGTGCTACCGGCCGGCCGCGCCGATGACATAGGAGAAATCAATCCCTATGATCAAGGTGGCGTAGCCTTTTTCTGGACATCCGATCGCAGAAATGATTTCGTGGCCGAAATCATAACATTCGAAAATTGGACCCCGAACGTTAGCAATAGCGGAGTAGGCTCAGATTCATTTCTTTCTATTCGTTGCATAAAGGACTAGCAAATTCTATGAAAAACATAAGGTGGTTTACACTTGTTTCCTTTTTGTTCTGCACATTTACGGCCTGCACAGACAGCGGCATGACCCCCGAAGAAAAGGAAAGAGAAAAGGAACTGGAAGCCTATCGTGCTGAGCGAGATCTACTCGACAGCATCGTTGGAGGGATGAGTTCCGTCATTCGATTAAACCATTCCAGCGGAGGCAACGGAACACATATTTCCGATGGATTCCGCCCCTCCCGCAATACCGATACCACTATCGAAATCAATAAGTTCGTCAAGGATATGATCGTAGAAATTCGCTTTAGCGATCCTACGGTCTGCAATTACAAAAACACAAAGTTTTTATTAAACGGCAAAGAGATCAAAGGTGAACAATCTTCAGACTCTTACGGAGGACTCCTTTTCAGCGACATTTTCGAAAAGCAGGATGAAACACATCGTCTGGAAATTCAGTTGGATTCCGCCAACTGTGGAAACCTGAAGGAAACCTACACGTTGGTTCCATCAAAAAATCCAGGTGAAGCTCACTTTACAGAAGTCTGCTACAACTACGATGACTATTTTAGCACTTACGTAGAGGGATATTTCTACTCCAGGGTCATTCCATGCTACTACGGAGGTTTTTATTCCACCTACGTAGATACACTCCAATCCAGATGTTTCCTAAAAACCGAATCGGAATCCATGGAACTGAAGATTGATTTTGAAAAAGATTACGACATCATGAATTCCAGTCGCTATCAGAGAGGTGAAGTATCTCTTGACAGCGCCACCTTGGTCAACTTCCTGAATGGCGATACCAGCGCAACGTTGTCCTGCGCGCTCATTTTCCAGGACTGGCTTGTACCCGCACAGGTTAATAAGGAATTCAAATACTACAATCATTCCATCCATTTCAAGAAAGCGGAAAAACTTCGTCTATTAGACCTAGTCGTTAATGATTATAATATAAGTACAGTCGAGCCCTCCAATTTGGTGAGTTTCCTATTCACACGAACCACCGTAAAGGGGGAAAAGATTTTCGCTTCCGAATCCTATGGACTGTACCATACAACATCTCTTGGAGTCATGCATCAAATGCGTTGGAAAGATGTCTATGACGGACTCATCGACGAAAGCACCTCCGAAGACTCGGTGCAAGTCCTTGCAGTCGCCTGGCCCACAGGCGCCACCACAAAAGAAGAAGATGAACTCTTTACTATACTTAGGTATATCCGCTCGGAAGAAGATTCCTCCGTTTTTGCCACAACCCTGGATTCTGTCATGAACGTGGTAACCGACGAAGCCGGCAACATCAAGGACAAGTTCTACTTTATGGACGCCAGACGTATTCCCGGATACGACATAAAGGATTATCAGTAGCAAGACATGTCAGCCTTTACACCTGTAATCATCATTCTTGTTTGCATTCTCGGCCTCCTGTTACTGCCCGTGGTTCTAGGCTGCGGGCTACTGGTGTTCTTTGTTGGCAGCCTCAGCCTGAGCAAGACGCAAATACTCAGCAGATAAGTTTCCGCACCCAAGGTCAATACACTTGTCTGTCTCATGTACGTCGTACTTGTACGGACTGCCGCGATCCAAAATCGCGGGTATGCATTGCCAATTTCGAGCAGCGGACGCATCCAAATGCCGCCACCAATCAAATTGGCTAGCAACCATTTGATACAAAGATGCGTATGTGCTATTGACGTCACACGGCATCACAGCCATCAATACATTATTCAGCATAGGCTCGACCGAGCCGCGCGACCAGCGCTTGAGCAAAGCGAAAGCGCAATGGGAATAATTTTTCCCCTTAAAGAGAAAGCCGCTGGATCTGATTGATCCGCGGCTTTTTTTACGAGTTCAAATTCTCGAATTTATGCCAACAGTTCGTCGGCCAGCTTTTCCATCTGGGCGATGTTATCGTCCTTCATGGCGATTTTGATGCTGACCTTGTTCTGGGCGATGGTGATGTCCTTGGCGGCATCGAACATAGTGGCCATGTTCTTGGCGGCGGCGGGGGCCCAGGAACCGTTTTCCATGAAGGCGATGGTGCGCTTCTGGTAGTTGCGTTCCAGCAGGTGGTCGATGAATTCGCGCATCTTGGGGAACACGCCGGTGTTGTAGGTGGTGGTGGCCAGAACCAGCTTGCCGTAACGGAAGGCGTTCTCGATGCATTCGTAGGTGTCTTCGCGGGCAAGGTCAGAGACGACTACCTTCTTGCAGCCCTTGGCCTTCAGGATTTCTGCCAGCTTTTCTACAGCCTGCTTGGTGTTGCCATAGACAGAGGTGTAGGCGATCATGACGCCTTCAGATTCCACGTCGTAGTTGGTCCAGATCTTGTAGTAGTTCAGGTACTCTTCTACGTTGCCCACGATGGTGGGACCGTGGAGGGCGCAAATCTTTTCTACGGGAATGTCAGAAAGCTTTGCAAGCACAGCCTGGGCGTTGGCGCCGAACTTTCCTACGATGCCGAAGTAGTAGCGGCGGGCTTCGCAGGCCCAGCCTTCCGGGTCTTCAACGTCGTTAGCGCCGAACTTGCCGAAAGCGTCTGCTGAGAACAGGACCTTTTCGCTGGATTCATAGCTCATGATGACTTCGGGCCAGTGGACGTTGGCGGCAGTAACGAAGTTCAGGGTGTGTGCGCCCAGTTCCAGCTTGGTGCCTTCGCCGGCTACAACCTGACGATCGGCAAAGTCGGTTCCAAAGAAGTTCTTCATCATGGTGAAGGCCATCTTGGAAGAGACGATCTTTGCGGCGGGATACTTTTCCATAAACAGTTTGATGTTTGCGGAATGGTCCATTTCCATGTGGTGGACCACCAGGTAAGCGGGCTGCTTGTCGCCAATGGTCTCGGCGATATTCTTAAGCCATTGTTCTCCAAAATTCTGGTCTACCGAATCCATCACGGCGATCTGTTCATCCATGATGACGTAGGAGTTGTAGGCCATGCCCAGGGGCACTTCGAACTGGCCTTCGAAAAGGTCGATTTCGTGGTCGTTGACACCAACGTACTTAATAGAGTCGGTCACTTTCATTTCGTAAGAGAACATGGTTAAACCTCCTTGTATTCTTCGGTTGTTTCAGATGCTGTAGACATGCGGCGGGCAAGTTCGATAAGGGTCTGCACGCCAAAGCCGGTGGCACCGTATTCGGTGTACTTCCACTTCTTGGTAACGAAGGCGGTGCCTGCAATATCCCAGTGAGACCAGGCGGTGTTTTCGGGTACGAATTCCTGCAGGAAGAGGGCGGCGCTGATGGCACCGGCGTCGCTTCCGGTGTTCTTGAGGTCTGCAAACTTGTCCTTCAGGGCATCGGCGTATTCTTCTTCCAGAGGCATGCTCCAGAACTTTTCGCAGCAGGCTTCGCCGGCGTTGATGACGTTCAGGGCCAGGGCATCGTCGTTGCTGAAGAATCCGGTAACGGCATAACCCAATGCGCGGACCATGGCGCCTGTGAGGGTGGCCAGATCGATAATGTGGGTGGCTCCGATGAGGCCTGCTTCGGCCAGACCGTCAGAAAGTACAAGGCGGCCTTCGGCGTCGGTGTTGTCTACCATGACTGTCTTACCGTTCTTGGCGGTAAAGATATCGCCGGGGAGCACAGACTTGTTGCCGATGGCGTTTTCGGCCAGGCAGCAGATGGCGCTGACCTTCATGGGCAATTTCAAGGTGGCGATGGCCTGGATGGCTGCCAGAGTGGTGGCGGCACCGCTCATGTCGCTGATCATTTCGGGCATGGATTTGGGCGGTTTGAGGCAGAGGCCGCCGGTATCGAAGGTGAGACCCTTGCCAACGATGACCAGGTGGTCGGCGGAGCTGCGGTCTCCGCGCTTGCCTGCTGCAGCCTTGGTGCCGTCGTAGGTCATGGTAATCATGTGGGGTTCGTGGGAGCTACCCTTGCCAACGGTAACGTGGCCCATGAAGCCTTCCTTTTCCAGCTGCTTCATGTCGCGGACCTTGATGGAAAGGCCCGGAGTATACTTGGCGATGGTCTTGGCGCGTTCGACGAACTCGGCGGGGTAAAGGTCGCTGGCGCAAGTGTTGATCAAGTTCTTGGTCAGGGCGATGGCCTTCTGTTCGATGGCTACGTCTTCGGCGATGGCCTTGAATTCGGCAACGTGTTCGCCGGCGACGATTTCGAAGGTGACCTGGAAGTTTTCTTTCTGCTTGCTCTTGTAGGCGTCAAACTTGTAATCGGCGTAGTGGAGGCCGTGGGCGATGGCCTTGAACTGTTCGGGGGCGGCATCGGCAAGCATGATGCTTACTACGGGAATCTGGCGGGCCATGGCCTTCTTGGCCAGGCGATAGGCGGCCATGCGCAAGCGGTCCAGATTAGAGATGCCACGCTCCTTGGCGGCGTTGACGAAAATGGTGGAGGTGCCATCGATTTCCAGAAGTTCCAGGTCTTCGAAGGGGCCTTCCTGCATGCCGGCCAGAACGGATTCTACCTGCTTTTCGGCGGTTTCGGAAAGGACGTTGGAGAACTGGATGGACTGCTTGACAAAAAGAAGGGCGGACACATTGGCCTTGCCCGACGGAGTTTTAACAATATTCAATTTCATATGTCATTAATGTAGTTAAAAAATGCTATTATATTCCATGTAAGAACAGGAGGTTTTATATGAATCTTAAGTATGTTGGAATTGTGTCTGCACTGGCTCTTTCTGCAGCCTTTGCCCAGGAAACTGCTGCTCCTGCAACTGAAGCCGCTCCCGCTGCCGAAGTGGCCGCCCCTGCTGAAGTTGCCGCTCCTGCCGTAGAACCGGCTGTTGCCCCCGCCGAAGCCGCACCCGTTGCAGCCCCGGCTCCCCAGGTAGCTGAACCGGTCGCTGCCCCCGCTCCCCAGGAAGCTGAACCTGCCGATGTGGCTGTTGCCCCCAAGGCCGTCCGTGGCGAAGATGCTGCCCCCGCAGCAGAAGTTGCTGAACCCGTCGCTGCCCCTGCCGCTGAACCCGTTGCAGCTCCCGCTCCCCAGGTAGCCGAACCCGTTGCGGCCCCCGCCCCCAAGGCTGTCCGTGGCGAAGATGATGCTCCCCGTACCGTTTACTACGAAACCGTCTACACCCGCGAAGATGGTACCCCCGTGCGCACTGTCTATGTGGCTCAGCACAGGTCCTCTTCTAAGGATACCGTTTCTATGGATCAGCTGATGGGTCTTGTTCCCATGCAGTTCAAGATCGGTGCTCATGGTTCTATCGGTTCCTATTACCTGACCGGTGACAAGTGGGACGATGATGACTACTATGGCATTTCCTGGCGCGCAGGTTTGATGTCCATCATTCCCCTGAATGATTACACTATGGGTATCAAGCTGGGTGTAATCTTTGAACGCAGCAAGTCTAGCGAAACTTACGACTACTACGACAACAACAACAAGGCTGTTCCGGTAAGCTTCAACTTCGACCAGATGAAGGTGAACATTCCGGTACTCTTTACCTTCAAGGGTGCATCTTCCAACCTTTACTTCGATCTGGGTGCCCAGATTTCTATTCCGGTGAAGGATGAACTGAAGGTGTCTTACAAGAACGGTCAGGAGAAAATCAAGGAAACGACTGACTTGATGGATGAAGATTACCGCACGAACATGGACTGGAGCCTGGTCTTTGGATTCTCTGTCATGGCTCATAAGCGCCTGTCCATCGACGTGAAGGCCGATGTGGGCCTGTCTGACCTGTACGAAGGTTACAGCGAATTCCCCAGCCTGGACCTGAGCTGCTCCTCCTTCGGCATTGGTCTTACCCTCTACCCGTTCTAATAACTCGTAAAAAAGGAACGATCGCTTTATGATCTTGCCTATCCTTGCCCTGGTGGCTGGCATTGCCGTTCTGGTCTGGAGCGCCGACAAGTTTGTGGATGGCGCCGTTGGCGTTGCTGAATTCTGTGGTATGTCTACGCTCCTGATCGGTATGGTGGTGGTTGGCTTTGGTACCAGCGCCCCCGAAATGGTGGTGTCTGCCCTTTCTGCCTTGCAGGGGAATCCTGAGCTGGCCTTGGGTAACGCATATGGCAGCAACATTGCGAACATCGCTCTGATTCTGGGCGTTACCGCCCTGATAACCCCGCTGGTAGTCAAGCGCTCCGTTCTCAAGAAGGACTTGCCGATCCTTATCGGTGTGACGGCCCTGGCCATTATCCTTGTGGCCGACGGAAGCGTGACCCGCATGAACGGCATTGCCTTTTTGGCTGTGTTCTTTGCTGTCATGGGCTATAACATCGTAAGCGAGATGCGCGGCTCCAAGACCTTGAATGCAGACGCTTCTGCAAGTGCCGCGGATGATACCGACAACGGTTCTTCAAAGAGTCTGGGCAAGTCCATCTTCTGGTTGCTTCTTGGCCTGGTGCTTTTGGTGGTCAGTTCCAAGATGCTGGTGTGGGGCGCCGTTGAAATCGCCCGCAGCCTTGGCATGAGCGACTTGCTCATAGGCCTTACCATCGTGGCTATTGGAACCTCTTTGCCGGAACTGGCCAGCTCCATTGCCGCCGCCCGCAAAGGCGAAGACGACCTGGCCGTAGGAAACATTATCGGCTCCAACCTGTTCAACACCCTGATGGTGGTGGGCATCGCCGCAACCCTGGACCCCATGGAAGCCGTGGAACGAGACATGGTGACCCGCGACCTTCCCCTGATGGCTGTACTCACCCTGTCGCTGCTGGTGCTGGGCTTCCGCCGCAAGGGCGATGGCCGCATTAACCGCATTGCCGGCGGTGTCTTGCTGGCCATATATGTGGGTTACCTTGGATTGCTTATTGCCCAGGCCTCTGGCGCGATTTAATTTGAAATAGGCTTCGCCTTTTTTGGGGTGAGAGTCAGAATAGAAAAGCATACTTTTAAACAAAGGGCTCCGCAACTGCGGAACCCTTTTAAAGTTTATGGAGCAATAGGAGCGTCTATAACGCTGACGTGAACTGCCTACGGAACCGCTACATCGGCGGGAAGAAGATGTAGGCGATGGCGATGGCTGCCATAACGCCCACGGCATCGGCAATCAGGGCGCAGGTCACGGCGTGGCGGGTCTTCTTGACGCCTACGGAACCGAAGTAGACTGCGATGATGTAGAAGGTGGTGTCGGCGGCTCCCTGGAACATGCAGCTTAGGCGGCCGGCGAAACTGTCGGGGCCCAAGGTCTTCATGGCGTCGATCATCATGCCGCGGGCACCGCTTCCGCTAAGGGGTTTCATGATGGCGGTGGGCAGGGCCGGAACCACATCGCTGCCGACACCGATCATGTTCAGCAGGGCGGCGATGCCGTTCATCAAGAGGTCCATGGCGCCGCTGGCACGGAACACCGCAACGCCTACAAGGATTGCTACCAGGTTGGGAATGATCATGACGGCGGTGTGGAAGCCGTCCTTGGCGCCTTCTACGAAGGCTTCGTAAGCCTGCACTTTCTTGTAGCAGGCCAGACCCAAAAAGGCCACGATAACGCCGAACAGCACGAAACCGCTAATGAACAGGCTGCTGGCGCCAATGGCTTCTGCTGTCAGGTGGCTGAAGTAGACCATGATGGCGATAACGCAGGCCGAAAGACCGCCGAGCCATGCTACCGTTACAGGGTCCTTCAGCTTCACCTTCTGGAAAAAGCTCAAGGCTACGATGCCCGCGATGGTACTGAAGAATGTAGAGAGCAGCAGGGGGAGGAATACGTCACTGGGGTTGGCCGCTCCCATCTGGGCGCGGTACGTCATGATGCTGACAGGGATCAAGGTCAACCCGCTGGCGTTCAGCACCAGGAACATGATCTGGGAGTCGCTTGCCACGGACTTGTCTTCGTTGGGGTTGATTTCCTGCAGTTCCTTCATGGCCTTAAGGCCCATGGGGGTGGCCGCATTGTCGAGGCCCAGCATGTTGGCGCTGATGTTCATGAGCATGGTGCCCACCACAGGGTGACCCTTGGGAATCTGGGGGAACAGTCGGCTGAACAGCGGCTGCACGATCTTGGCGAGAATCTGCACGGCACCAGCCTTTTCACCAATCTTCAGAATGCCAAGCCAGAGGCTGAGAATGCCGGTGAGGCCGATGGCTATTTCGAAGGCTGTCTTGGACATGTCGAATGCGCCCAAAATGGCTTTGTTGAAAATTCCGGTGTCGCCGAAGGCCAACCATTGAACGATACAGGCGACGAATGCACCAAAAAAGAATACAAGCCAGATAACATTTAAAACCATGGGCCTAATTTTAGAAAAGATTGCACAAAAAAAATGGAACCGGTTTTCACCAGTCCCATTTTTGACGTTTAAACGATTCGATTTAAAGTAAAATACTTATTCCCAATCGTATAGGCCGGAAATTACTGCGTTTACAATCAATTCGAGTTCTGCGCAGGAGGATTCGGCTGCTTCACCACCTACGTATACAGTGGCACCTTTGATTTGGCAGGACTTGCTGCCCTTGTTGGTGCACTTACCAGAACCCTTGCTTCCTTCGAATGCTTCGCAGAAGGCACCGTACTGGTTGTAGATTTCTTCAGAGGCTTCGACGCAAATGGAGAAGTCTTCACCGTTTGCACTGCAGTTGACGAAATTTGCGTTGCTTCCGCCGTCAAAATCTTCGTCACCTGCTGCAGGGACGTCTTCGGTAGGACTGCTAGGAATGGTTTCCTGGAAGTTGCCGGAGGCCTTGGACACATCACCATCACCGGAGCAGCCAACGAAGGCGGCCATGGCGGTGGCGACAGCGATTGTTACGAGAACTTTCATGACAACCTCAAATTAGAAGTGGATGAAGGCACCCAGGTTTCCTGCGAAGTTATCCAGGGAACTGGTCTGGCTAACAGAAGCTTCGAGGACGAAGTTCTTGAAGGAGAAACGAGCACCAGCGTTTGCGTATGCAGTGGAAGTTGCAAGACGAATGGTGGAATCGTCTTCGGTATGGAGGTTAGCCTTGTTTTCTTCGCCGAGACGGTCGAAGATGACCCAAGTGAAGCTTGCGCCACCGAAGAACATCCAGTTGTCGTTCAGGGTGATTTCTGCCAGCATGTTGGGGGTAGTGTAGAGACCGAATTCAGAACGGTTGTTCTTGGAGTCATCATCCTTGATTTCATCGTACATCACGATGGGGAGGTAGGTGTTGGTACCGAGGAACAGCTGAGCGTTAGCTACGCTTGCAACGGGGAATGCAAGGTTGAAGTTGGGGGTGATTGTGAATCTGGATTCCGGGTTGGTGACTTCGGTAGACTGGTTTCCGGTAGAGGTTTCTTCGGTGCTTGCATGGCGGATGAGAGAAAGACCTGCAGACCAGGCGAGGCTCTTGGCGGAAGGTGCGTTAGAAACGACGGCAGAAATTCCGATATCCCAATAGTCGCGGTCGACTTCAGTCTGATCGTTTTCGGTGTCGGTTTCATCCTGGAAGGTTTCCCAGAATGCGTGTGCGCCGAATTCCAATGCGCCCAGGTTCATAGAGAAGTTCACGCCGATGTTGTCGCCTGCGCCGGTGGTAGAGGCGTCAGATTCAGCGGTGCCTGCCTGAGTGGAAACTTCGTGGGAGGTGAAGGTCTTGCTCAGAGCCAAATCAACGGTAACACCGAGGCCACCAGTTGCGATACCGGCGGTGAGCATTGCGGGGCCGCCGTTGTTGGTGTACTGCATCAAGTAGGTCATGCCACCGCTAGCGAGAGAGACAACGCCTTCTCTTGCAGACGGCTGAACGTACAAGAGGGTACGGCCTGCCATCTTGTGAGGCATAGACATATCGCCATTGATGGTAGCTGCAGCAGCTTCGTTGCCTACAGCGTTATAGGCATTGGCATGCAGAACGTTGAAACCGGTTGCAGGAGCTGCGGCTGCCTGTGCGGGAGCTGCTTCTGCAGTCTTGTCCCAGGAATCTTCTACAGCGGGAGCTGCGGGTGCCGGAGCAGGTGCCGGAGCGGCTTCAGCCTGTTCTTCGGCAGCGGCGGGGGCTGCTTCTTCATATTCGTCGTCATAGTCCTGAGCGACGGCTGCGGAAACTGCAAGAGCTGCAGCAACGGAAACGAGTTTGAAATTCATATATACTCCTTAATTAGTTTGAGCTACAATTTAGCATATAATTTGCTTTTTTTCGAGGTTACGGAGAAGAAAAAAAACATTACGGGCTTTTTTGTAGCATTTATCAACAAAAAACGATTTTATTTGTGTTTTTTTTACAAAACAAAAGCGGAACTCCCTAGGGAATTTCGCCTTTGTAAATTGGTCTAACGAAGTGATTACTTCTTAGGCTCAATCTTTTCCATGCCGCCCATGTAGGGACGCAGCACTTCAGGAATCAACAGGGAGCCGTCCTTCTGCTGGTAGTTGTCGCAGATGCCAACCATCACGCGAGGAGTAGCAAGGCCAGAACCGTTCAAGGTGTGGATGAAGGTGTTCTTGCCGTTGATCTTGGTCTTGATGCCTGCGCGACGTGCCTGGTAGTCTTCGAAGTTGGAGCAGGAAGAAACTTCGAGCCACTTCTTTTCCACCGGAGCATAGACTTCCAGGTCGTAGCACTTTGCTGCACCAAAGCCGAGGTCGCCCTTGCAGAGTGCCAGACGGTGGTAGGGGAGGCCCAGCTTTTCCAAAAGCATTTCGCCAAAGCGGGTCAGTTCTTCGTGATCTTCGTAGGAGTGTTCCGGATGAGCGAAGTAAACCATTTCAACCTTGTTGAACTGGTGGAGACGGAGAAGGCCGCGGGTGTCCTTACCGTAGGAACCTGCTTCACGACGGAAGCAAGCGGAGTAGGCGCAAATGCGCTTGGGCAGTTCGGATTCGGGAATCACTTCGCCAGAGTACAGGTTGGTCAGAGGAACTTCTGCGGTCGGAATGAGGAACAGGTCGTCATCCTTGTCGCAGCGGTACATGTCTTCTTCGAACTTGGGGAGCTGACCGGTACCACGCATGGTGTTACGGGTTACCAGGTACGGAGGAGTGAATTCTTCGAAGCCAGCCTTCTGGTGTTCGTCCAGGAAGAACTGGATGAGGGCGCGTTCCAGGCGGGAACCGAGACCGCGGTAGACCGGGAAGCCGGAACCGGAAATCTTTGCGCCACGTTCAAAGTCGAAAATGCCAAGACGTTCGCCGAGGGTCTTGTGGTCGACGCGGGCGAAGTCATCGTTCTTGGTGTAGTAGTCGAAAGGAATCGGACCGTCCTTTTCGACCTTATTGTCGCTGGAGTCCTTACCTTCGATGGAGCGGGGAGCGATGTTGGGGACGTGCATGAGCATTTCGGTCTGCTTGTATTCCAGATCCTTCAGCTTCTTGTCCATTTCGTCGATCTTGTTGCCCAGTTCGCGGGTAGCGGCCTGGGCGGCGTCGGCATTTTCGCCCTTCTTCTTCAGTTCACCAATGAGCTTGGACTGAGCGTTACGTTCGCTCTTGAGGCGTTCCACTTCGGTGAGGAGGGGGCGGCGTTCTTCGTCGATGGCGAGAACATCGCGCAGGCTCACGGTAGTATACTTCTTTTCGGTTTCAGCAATATAATATTCCGGATTTTCGCGGATCTTCTTAATGTCAAGCATTTTATGCCTCGGTTAGATAAAAATTTTCGGATGTAATAATAGCAATTATTTTAGGATAATTTTCTGCGTATTCCGTCCCGCTTTCACAATAAACGTTCCTTTATGGCCAATCTTTATGTCTAAAGAACCGTTTGCGTATACCTTTTTGATGTAATTCCCATTCAAATCAAAAATAGAGACGTCTCCGGTGTAGGTTTTTAAGGCCGTGGTCTCGTGCAAAATTCCTGTTTCTTCGTTGTCCGATACGTTATTTGCAGAGGAACTGCTGGAAATGTCTGCCGAATTGGAACTGTTGGCGGGTGTTTCGTTGCCGCTGGCCGGTCTGATTGATTTCGCAATAATGGCTGCCAGTTCGTATGCCCCATTGGCATTGGGGTGGACGTTGTCATCCAGCAGCCATTCCGGCTTATTGAAGGATTCGTGGAGGTCGATGAGTTGTACGCCCTTGTTGGTGGCCACTTCCTTGATCAGGGGGTTGATGACGTTCACGATAACGGTGTCTGTAATGAACCAGTCCCAGTTGTTGGCGTAGGGCTGCAGGGTGGCGTAAATGGTGGGGGCCTGGGGCTGGTGGGCGAAGGTGTCGATAAGGGCCTCGTAGTCCTTCTTCATTTCGTCCAGGAGGTCTGCCCGGGAATAGCCCTTGGAATCGTAGGCGTAGTAGTTGTACCCCGTGGAACTTCCTGCACCGTCGTGGAAATACTTGCTGTCGTTGGTTCCCAGTTCAATGACCACGATGTCGGGCTGGAATTCGTAGGCTTCCTTGAATTTGGGGGACGTCCAGTAGGATTCGTTAGATTTTTTATGGAACATCATACCGGAATGCCCGAAGTTTCCCACTTCGAAGTCATCGCCTAGCATAATCTGCAGGTTTTGCGGATATGTTTTTTCGTCCCAGTTTAAGCCGTATCCGAATGTGATGCTGTTGCCGACGCAGGCCACCTTTGTGGCGAAGGCTCCAGATGCCGTGAAAATCGAGATGGCGGCGATGGTGGTAAGTTGTCTTAAATCCATAGAAATCCTCATACGAAACAGAAAATAAAAAATGGCTGCGGTGTTGTTGAGGTTTACATCATTTTTTTATAGGTAGCAGTAATAATTTGAATGCCCACATATATATTCCAAATTGGAATGGGAATTTAAAAGGAGTGCAAAAAATGAGAATTCTTCCCCTGCTAATGATTGCCGCAACCGTTTCTTTCGCCCAGTGGGGTGGAGGCGGAAAATCCCTGAATGACTATAAGAAGGTGTCTGTTTCCGGGCGCAACATCCATGTGTACGCCCCGTCGAATCTGGCGCCGAAGAGCCCGCTGCTTCTTTCGCTGCACGGCATGGACCAGGATCCCAATTACCAGCAGGATATGACCCACTGGGAAACTGTGGCCGATACGGCTGGTTTCGTGGTGGTGTACCCTAGAGGCGGTACGGGAATGTCTACCTGGGATATCCAGGGCGATAAGGATACCAAGTGGGTGACCGAAATTATTAACCAGATGGTCAAGGATTACGATATCGATACCAAGCGCGTCTACCTTTCCGGTTTCTCTATGGGAGGTATGTTTACTTACCACGCCATGAGCAAGATTGCCGACAAGATCGCCGCTTTCGCTCCCTGTTCCGGCCCCAATGTGTATGGTGCGTCCAAGGCCATGCGCCCGGTTCCCATTTTCCACCCTCACGGAACCAATGACGATGTGTTGCAGTATAGCTCGCTGGAAAGTTTCCTGAAGAATTATCGTGACCAGTTTAACTGCCCGGCTCAGGCCGAAGTCACGGAAAACTATCCCAATAGCGAAAACCGGGCAACCCTTTACAGTTGGGGCCCCTGCGATGATGGCGTCTATATCAAGCACCTGAAACTTCAGGGCCGTGGTCATAGCCCGTCCAAGGCCGATGTTTCCGACATCTGGAATTTCGTGAAGCAATACTCCCTGGATGGCGTGGCTGAACCGATCGTGGTTCCCACCAATAGGGATACCGTTTTCAACGGTACTTTCTCTGATTCCCTGAAGTTGGCTGGTTGGTCTCTGACCGTTCATAGCGGTGACGGTACTTTCAAGTTTAACGAAGGCAAGGGCGAAATCAATGTGACCAAGGTGGGTGCCAACGCCTACGACGTACAGGTGATTCAGAACGGCATGCATTACGAAAAGGGCAAGAGCTACAAGCTGACCTTTGATGCCTATGCTTCCGTCGCAAGAACTCTCGAAGTGAACCTGGAAAAGGATACGGACCCGTGGACCAGCTACCTGGGCGAAGCCGCCACCTTCGACCTTGGCACAACATCCAAGACTTATGAAATCATGTTCACCATGAACGAACCTACCGATGAAAATGGCCGTATTTCCATTAATGCTGGTCTTGCCACAGGATCTGTGTTCATCGATAATGTCAAGCTGACCGAAGTTACTTCTGACGAGGTGGGCTTGGCCAAGAACCGTCTTATGCTGTCTAGCGAAACCTCGTTCCGCGTGTACAACTTGAAAGGGGCTTTTGTATGTAAGCTCAATTCTCGCCCCGGTGAAATTCAGACTCGACTGAATTCCATGAACCTTAACAAGGGCTTGTACATTGTGAAAAACGGCGCTCTAAACAGGATATTCTCTGTAAAGTAGGTTGTTTTAACTAAATTTAAGAGCGATGAAGTATTGCCTGAAAGTCGCTCTAGCTTTTTTGTGGCTATGCACCCTGACGGTTCTGTCGGGGTGTTATAGCTTTACTGCGAGTACGCTTCCCAGTCATATCAAGACGGTGAACATCCATGAAGTTGACGATAAGACTCTGGATCCGGTGCTGGCAAACGACATCTATACCGCTGTCGTAGATATGTTCAAGAAGAATGCCGGTGGCGTTCGCGTTATCAAGTCCGAGGCCAATGCCGACTTCGAGGTGACCCTGCTGTCTTATACCAACAAGCCCATGGACTATAACAGCAACAGCGATGTGGAATCTTACCGCGTAACGATCCGCGTCGGGGTCAAGTTCTACGACAACGTCAAGGAACGAATCATCTACGAAAACAAGTCTCTGTCTGCCGAAGGAACCTACGACGTTCAGGCCAACGAAACCGAAGACCGCCACGGTCAGACAAGAGCCATCGAAAAACTCCAAGACCTGATCATCACCAACGCCCTGGCAAAGTGGTAGTCGCTTCGCGACGATTTTTAAATGAGGGCTGCCCTGGCAAAGTGGTAGTCGCTCCGCGACGATTTTAAATGAGGGCTGCCCTGGCAAAGTGGTAGTCGCTCCGCGACGATTTTTAAATGAGGGCTGCCCTGGCAAAGTGGTAGTCGCTTCGCGACGAATTTTAATGAGGGCTGCCCTGGCAAAGTGGTAGTCGCTCCGCGACGATTTTTTAAATAAAGTCTTCGACTTTTACGGGGGCTTCGTTTAGGAGGGCTTCGGTCAGGGTGCTGCCTTTGTAGGTCAGCTTTAAGCTGAAGAAGGGTTCACCTCTTTCTAGAAGGGCCAGGAATATCAGGTCGCCGTCCCAGTGGGGGAGTTTCGCCACGTCGGCCTTGGGAACCCATTCCAGATTACCTTCGTCGCATTCCTTGATTTCGCCAGTCCATTGGGTGGCGGTAAAAAGGTGCATGAATTCCGTCTGGTCCATGCCATCGCTAATGAAGGTTACGATACCGCGATACTTGGGGCGCACCAGGGTAAGCCCGGTTTCTTCCAGGGCTTCGCGCTTGATGCAGTCTTCGGGGGATTCCCACTCCTCGAACTTTCCGCCGATGCCGATCCACTTGTCCTTATTGATGTCGTTCTTTTTCTTGACGCGGTGGAGCAGCAGGTACTTGTCGTCCTGTTCGATATAGCAGAGAGTGGTGTTTATCATGGACCCAAATTTAGCTTAGTGGGTCACCTGGCGGTAATAAGCTTCCAGCTTTTCGCGGCCGTTCACGAAGCTTTGCTTGAGGCGGGGGTCAAAATGCGTACCCATGGAACCCATGATAATCTCGTTTGCATTGGAGAAAGACATGCGTTCCTTGTAGCAACGGCGACTGACCAGGGCGTCGTAAACGTCGGCCACGGCCATGATGCGGGCTTCGAAGGGGATCAGTTCCCCGGCCAGTCCATGGGGGTAGCCACTTCCGTCGAAACGTTCATGGTGGTAGTGGGCCACGTTACGGGCAATCTGCACCAGGTACGGGTCTTCGATAGAAGAAAGCAGGTTCTCTACGATGACGGCGCCCTTGGCGGCATGGGACTTCATGATGTTGTATTCTTCGTCGGTGAACTTGCCCGGCTTGCGCAAGATCATGTCGTCGATGGCGATCTTACCGATGTCATGCATAGGGGCGGCAACGATCAGAGCCTCATAGAATTTCTTGGGCAAGTTGAAACTGGGGTCTCGCTGCATCTCTTCGGTCAGGATGGCCACAACCTTGCTGGTACGCTTGATATGGCCGCCGGTATTGGAGTCGCGGCTTTCGACCATGCTGGCCATGTTCACGATCATCTGTTCCTGGATGGCGTGAATCTGGGAGGCGTTGCTCTTGGCCAACTGCTGCAGACGGTTGTTGTCGCTACCCAGCATCTGCACGTAGCGGTGGTATTCCGTATCTTCTTCGATTTTGAATAAAGTTGCGTAATCCCTGTCGGAATTGCCGGACTTCTTGACGGTGCACTTGAAGTGCCGGTCGCCGGTCTCGAATTCCTTTTCGTGGATGACGTTACCCTGGCGAATTTCGTTTGCCCATTCCTTAAAGAACTGCACGACACCGGGTTTGTTAGGCAAGGTATGGTCTACACGGCATTCCAGCAATTCGGGGAAATGGTTGTAGGCGATCTCGTTTCCGCCCAGGAATTTTTCGCTGGTAGAAATGGAAGCGTAGCCGTTGGCGTTACCTGCTTCCAGGGAACGGAGTACGCTTTCGCTGATGTCATAGTGTTTGACACGTTCGCAGATATACAGTAACAGGAACTGGTCGAATACATAGACCGCCGGCATGATCAGCATATCGTTTTCCATGAAGCGGGCCAACAGGAAAGAAGCGATAGTGGAAGTTTCGATCAGGGCCAGGGCGAACAGGCTCTTGTAAGAGACGTTCTTCTTCTTGAAGAAGGTGTGGACGATAATGCTTACGTTTGCGACCAGGTAGACAAGGAGCATGACGTTGAACAGGTCATGACCCCAGCCGTAGTTCTGTACTACATAGTTACCCACACCGCTGGCGACTGCATAGGCAAAATCCTTATAATAGAGGTCGCTGTAGCCGATGGTGCAGACCATGCCGAAGATGGCAAAACTGAGCAGGAACAGTACCAGCTGATAAGCCTGCTGGAAACGGACATGGCACACCTGCAAGATGGCGCAGAACAAGAAGAAGGGGAGGAATGCAGAACCTGCATAGCTCATCTTGACGGCCATAATGGCGCCGTCGGCCGTCTGAGACAAAGCCAGGAGCAAATGTCCCGCGCAGCAGATGAATAGAGCGAAGAATAACAGCGAATAAAGATGCGTGTTTCTTCCGTAGTTACGGAAATGCAGCACGTTGTTGATGGCTGCCAGAACGCACATTGTTATTAAATACCCAATAATCATACACAAAACTTCCTGAAATCAAATGTAAAAATTCAAAAACGAAAGTCCGCCTGCTTACAGAAATATGTTGCTAATATTATGTGTTGAGAAGTTTACAACACTTGGCCGCACAAACGATTGACTAGCAAACCACTTGGTTCTTGCCGTTTTTCTTGGCTTGATAGAGCAACCGGTCAGTCCTTCTAATCCACGGTCCCAATGACTCGTTGGCTATGTGCATCGAAACACCCACAGAAATGGAAAAGTGGAAATTTTCCGTGTCGGAATGGACTTCTCGCTTCCTGATTTCTTCAAGCAAGGTCTGCATGATTCGTGGAGATACCTTGGAATTATTGCCGCTGACCAAAAATTCCTCGCCACCCCAGCGGCTGATAACGCAATCCTTGCAAATCTTTTTCATCTGGTTGGCGAGAATCATCAGAACCTGGTCGCCAACGTCGTGACCGTAGGTGTCGTTGATTTTCTTGAAGTTGTCTACATCGATCATGGCCAGCCACTGATTGGATGCCGCATTCTTATCGGCTAAAATCGGATCCAGTCTTGACATCATGTAGTATCTGTTGGCAAGCCCGGTCAGGGCGTCAAAATCAGCCTGCTTGATCAGCTTTTCTTCGGTCTTGATAATCAGTTTAGACGTTACCTGTGAAAAGCTGACCAAAAAGAAACACACCGCTCCCAGATTCATGCACAGAAACGCCAGCTTGACTGCCCCGCCGATCTGGTAGATTGGCCCTGCATAAACGGAATAGAGGGAGGAAACCATGCAGGAAATGACGATGAAAACCGAAAAGAGATTGGGCTTCGGATCGGGCTGCTTAAACTTCTTGGCCATGTACCGGATGTGGTAAATCAGGGGGATGGTGGACATGGCGTACAGCTGGAATCCGTAATCATAGCCGAGACATATGGTACAAATGAACATGTACAAGGTAAGCATGGTGTAGGTGGTCCATGTGACCTTGGTAAACTGTTTTTTGTGGATCCAGTAATAATGGAAAAAGTAGAAGCAGGCTACCGGGATGGAATAGTAGGCGAGGAACGTGGCGCCCATGAAGTAGTAAAAGGCCATCATCACGATGACCAGCACCGTAAGCACGGTGTTCACGACAAAGGCTGCCTTCTTAAGATCGTTTAGATTGGAAAGCATTAGACGACCACCTGGTTCTTGCCGTTTTCCTTGGCCTTGTACAAAAGCTTGTCGGCCCTGGTAACCCAGGTATCCAAGGTGTCGTTGGGTGTCTTATGGGTAACGCCGACCGAGATGGTAAAATGGATGTTACCGTGAGGGCTCTGTACAGAAACGCTCTCGACTTTTTTTACCAGATTTTCTAGAAGGGTCTGCGGATCTCCCTTGCCGCAAATCAAGAATTCCTCGCCGCCCCAGCGGCTGACTTCGCAGTCCTGGCAAACCTTGCGCAATGTTTCCGCCAACTTTTCAAGAACCCGGTCGCCGGTGGCGTGGCCGTACTTGTCGTTGATTTTCTTGAAGAAGTCGATGTCCAGCATGGCCACCCAGATGTTCTCGGAACTGTCGGTGAATTTGCTAGCCTGTCCGTCGGACTGTTCCTGGGATTCAAAGATTTCCTTCAGGTAGTCCTGCATCCTGTAACGGTTGGCAAGCCCGGTCAGGGCGTCAAAGTTAGCTTGCCTTCCCAGCATTATCTCAAAATCGATAATCTGGTTGATGGTGTTGCTAGAAAAGAAAATCAGGAAGTAGCACACAATGCAGATGTTCATCCCCAAAAAAATCAGGGGCGGTAGGCCGCCGATATGGTAGATGGGCCCCACCTTCACTGTGTACAGCGAAGAAATTAGGCTAGAAAGGAGGATGATGATGGAAAATCCGGCGGCCTTGGGGTCCCGCTGGTTGAATTTCTTGGAAATGTACTTCAGCTGGAAAATCAGGGGGATGGTGGACATGGTG
This sequence comes from Fibrobacter sp. UWH6, assembly GCF_900142465.1. Taxonomy (NCBI): domain Bacteria; kingdom Pseudomonadati; phylum Fibrobacterota; class Fibrobacteria; order Fibrobacterales; family Fibrobacteraceae; genus Fibrobacter; species Fibrobacter sp. UWH6. The sequence goes on along the minus strand of NZ_FRAX01000016.1, from coordinate 53,073 downwards.
TACAGCTGGAACCCGTAATCGTAGCCCAGGCATATGGTGCAAACGACCATGTACAAGGTGAGTAGGGCGTAGGTGCTCCAGGTGGATTCCACCATCCTGCGATTCCGGATCAGCAAGAAGTTGAAGGCGTATCCCAGGGCGATGAAGATGGAAAAGGTGACCAGGATATGGGCGCCGATGGCGTAGTAAATGACCATCATGATTAGCGTCAGGGCGATCATGAGGACGTTCATTCGGTTGGCGATTGTCTGGTTTTCTTGCAACCCTTTCTGGTTGGTGTCGGACATGATATGCATCTCCTTTCTTCTTGTAAAGAAAAGTAAATAAAAATGACGGAAAATGGAGATTTTTGGGGGCCTGCATAAAAAAAGACCCGCCAAAGACGGGTCTTTTTAACAGTCTAACTGTTAATATGTGATGTTTATCAAACGCGAATGGTTTTCTGCGTTTTTGTTAATGCACTCCGTTGCCTTCGGGGACGTCGCAGGTGACAGCCTTGCCATCGATTTCCAGTGCGATGGGGGCGGCGCCTTCGCCTGCGGTGCAGAACACTTCGCCGTTCTTGACGGAGAGAGCGATCTTGTCGAAATCCTTCAGCTTCAGTTCGCGAGGTTCGCTGGGCTGAACACCCTTGAACAATGCGCGGTCACCGGGCTTTGCGCCTTCGGGTACAGCCACCAGGCGGCACTTGTGGGATTCTGCTTCCAGGTCGCCTGCGAAGAGCATACCTGCGCTCATGATACCGCGGAGGGGGGCCGGCTTCAGGTTTGCGAACAAGAGAATCATACGATCCTTAAGCTCAGAAGCTTCGTAGCTAGCCTTCAGGCCGGAGCAAACGGTGCGGAGTTCGCCTTCGCCTGCGTCAACCTTCAGAACGTAGAGGGATGTTGCATCCGGATGGTCTGCCACTTCCACGATCTTTGCGGCGCGGAGGTCCATGGCGGCAGGAACATCGGCTGCGGTCAGGGGCTTGTTCTGCTTGGGCTTCTGCTGCTGTTGCTGCTGCTGGGGCTTCACTTCTTCTTCGATGCGGGGGAACAGGGGCTTGCCTTCACCGAAAGCTTCGCCACCCTTCATGAGACCCCAGACCAGGTCTTCAGCGCTAGTGAACTTGGTGCCCAGCATCTTGAGGCCTTCTTCAGCCTTGGTGGGGATCACCGGCCACAGCATGCAGAGGCTGAGGCGCACGGCTTCGGCAGCCACATAGAGAACGGTTGCCAGTTCATCCTTGAGAGCCGGGTCCTTGGCCAGCTTCCAGGGAGCCTTGATTTCAAAGTAGCGGTTGATGCTACGGACCAGACTCATGATGTTTTCGATAGACTGGGAAAGACGTGCCTGGGGCAGGTCCTGCTTGATGTCTTCGATGACCTTCTTGGCCAGGTTCATCACGTCGTTGGCGGCGTCATCCATAACGACTGCTGCGGGGAGCTTGCCTTCGAAGTTGGTGAGAACCAGCTTGTGGACGCGGTTCAGAACGTTGCCCAGGTCGTTTGCCAAGTCGGCGTTAATGCGACGGACAAAGGAATCGTGGGTGAAGTTTGCGTCCTGGCCAACCACCATTTCGCGGGCGAGATAGTAGCGGAAGGCGTCGTCGCCATACTTTTCCATGTAGTCCATGGGCTTCACCACGTTACCGGCAGACTTACTCATCTTTTCGCCACCGTTCACCAGCCACCAGCCGTGAGCCAGAATATGCTTGGGCAGAGGAATGTCCAGGGCCATGAGCATGGTGGGCCAGTAAACACTGTGGGTGGTCAAGATGTCCTTACCGATCAGGTGGTAAGTGGCGGGCCAGATGGGGGTGCCATCGGCAAAAGTCTTGTGGAAAGCGGTGGAGGCGCTCACATAGTTCAGGAGAGCGTCAAACCAGACGTAGGTCACATAGTCGTTATCGAAGGGCAGAGGAATGCCCCAGCTAAGGCGCGCCTTCGGACGGCTGATGCAAAGGTCGTTCAGCGGCTGGCGCAAGAAGCCCAGGATTTCGTTACGACGGTAGTCGGGAACGATCCAGTCGGGATTGGCGTTCAAATGGTCGATGAGCTGCTGCTGGTACTTGCTCATCTTGAAGAAGTAGTTCTTTTCCTTCAGCCATTCCACCGGGCGGTGGCTAATGGGGTCGCACTTGTTTTCGTCCAGTTCGTCTTCGCCAAAGAAACGTTCTTCACCGACGGAGTACCAGCCTTCGTATTCCTTGGAATAGATTTCGCCCTTGTCCCAGAGCTTCTGGAGGCATTCCTGAACGTAAGCCTTATGTTCGGGGTAGGTGGTACGGATAAAGAAGTCGTTGCAGATGCCCATCTTCTTCCAGAGATCTTCGAAGTGATGGTAGTATTCATCCACATGGGCCTGGGGGTCCACTTCGCGCTTGGCGGCAGCACGCTGCACCTTCTGGCCGTGTTCATCGGTACCGGTCAAAAAGAAGGTCTGGTAGCCCAGAATCTTGTGGAAACGAGTAAGAATGTCTGCAAGGACGGTGGTGTAGGAGTGCCCGATATGGGGGGCATCATTCACATAGTAAATCGGGGTAGTAACGTAAAAGTTCTTCATATGCGCCCAAATTTAAAAAAAGACCGGGGGCGTGGCCTCGGTCCTATTATAAAATTAGCTTTTTATAGTTGCTTAACCCATTAGAAAGTCAAGTCTACGCCAATACCCACCATCTGGTTTTCACGATCGTAGTTGTTCTTGCCGTAGGCTTCCTTGTCGCCCTTCCATTCGTAGTAGAAACTGTGGAAGTAGCCCAGGTTGATCTTCATCCAGTCGGTGGCCTTGAAGGCGATACCGCCGCCGTAGCTGTTGGCATCGACGTTCATGTTCATTTCGGTCAGGTACTTGTCGCTGACTCCAATGCGTGAGAACTGGGCGCCTGCGCTAAGAGTCAAGCGGGAGATGATATCCCATTCGAAGCCCACCAGCATTTCGTTGGTGCTTTCCAGGTACTTGTCACCACCGTTTGCGTAGTTGGCGGCGGCATCAAAGAACCTGTGGTAGCCAAGTGCGCCGCGAACGCCCTGCACGAATTCGAACTGGGCGCCTACAGAAAGGTAGCTAGGCATGTCGGCATCGGTCTTTACGCCGTCTGCATAGTTGGGGAAGGAGGCGGCCAGCTGCTTGGGCATCTTCTTGGTGTCGTTTTCAAGTTCCATGCGGGTGCGGTATTCGAACTTGGCGGCGACAGTCAGGCGCTTGTAGCGTACGTCCATGCTGAGGATCGGGGTGACGCCGTAGCCGGTCTGGTCCACGTCCATTTCGGCTTCGCCCATGCCGAGTTTGGAAAGGTCTGCCTTGACCTTGTAGTTGTTGGTGGCGTAGTTGAAGCGGGCGCCTACGTAACCTGAAATGTAGTCGTTAAAACGGTAGGCGGAACCCAGGGTCCATCCGAAGATGTAGCTGGAACCTTCAAGTTCGGCGCTGCCGCCGATGTCGCTTAGCAGCATGCCCTTGGTAAGGGGATTACTGAGGGTGAATGCGTCAAACATGGGGAGTCCGTCATCGTAAGTGACGGTGCCGCCACCACCGGCGATGGTGAATGCGCCAGAAACGGTCACGTTGTTGTGGTGCCATGCGGCCAGGAAACTGGGCATGCTGGGCACGAAGGCTTCGCCTACATATTCCTTTTCGGCGCCGGTGGCGAAGGTGGTGTTGATGATTCGCTTCTGCCAGACGGTCTGGCTGTTCAAGGAGATGTTCCAGGTCTTCTGGAATTCGGTGGTTCCTGCCGGGTTGGTGTAGACGGCGTCCACATCGGTGGAGGCATCGCGGGCGATACCACGTACGAAATGGGCGGTCTGGTTGGTGTTATGGGTGAGGCCGCCTGCAAAACTGGGGGTAATGGCGCAAGGAATGGCCACGAGGACTGCCGCAAATAGCTTGGAGGTGCGGTTCATAAGGATGTTTCCTATGGTTGAAAAGTCGTTTTTGATGGTCAAAAACTCTCGCCAAAGATAGAAGAAACAGCTGATATTAATAATATAGAATGCTTATATAAATATTACGTAAGAAACAAAACACAGTTTCCGTGAAAAAAGTAAGAAACTGGCGTCAGGGTGTAAATTCGATACAAAGTGCCCCAAAAGTTCTTTTAACCGGCTTTGTATCCGATACGTTGAACTTAAACTTTTTTGGCGGTGAATTGATCCACGAGGCCGTAGGCTGAGGCTGCCTTCAGGAATCGCTGGCGGAAGTAGTGGCGTAGCTCGGCGGGGGCGAGGACCTGTGCCGTTTCCAGAAATTGAGGAAAATAGACCTTGGCTAGTTCCGGGGAGCATTCGAAGGTATAGATGCCGGGACGTTGGGCGTCCAAGGCGCTAGCGATTTCTTCCTGAGCGGAAACGAAAGAATTGTGACTGCCAGGGTTTTGGGGAGCCTTAAGAATCTTGGGGCGGTTCGTGGCAGCCCTATTGTATAAGGCAACCCCTTCAGGAGAAAGTTCCACTTTTAGCTCCTGGCCATAGCAAAGGAAGGGGTCGAAATGATTCTTAAAATCTAACGATTTCCTGTATAGAGCGTTGGTTTGAGTGTGGAAGGCGACTGTATCATCGGCAGAGTTGCTGTTATGGGCTGTTGCCACTTCAACGTTCTTGACGTGACTTAAGCGAAATGCCTTGAATTCAACTCCCAACTCGGATCTTTCGCAAATTACCAGGTAGGCCCTCATGTGGGCAGGAGAAAGAGCGACAAAGCATGGTGCCAGCAATTTTCTCTTTCCGTGATAGTCTAGCCAAACATTTAGCTGGTTTTCAATGGCGTAATCTATTTTTGAAAGTTCCACTTTTTTGAGAAAGATTTCTCTTTTGCCACGGGGCATGTCTACGTACTGCTGTAGGTAATGCCTGCACAAGGTGGCTATCTTGATTTTTTTAGAAACGGCGTAAGTCGCGAATTCCCCATTGCGCTTGTGAAGGATAAATTGCAGGGGTGCGCTGTTCTTGAAAAGTTCGCAATTTTCCCTTGAAATACGCTTAGATAAAGGAAATGAAGCTAGTTCCTGGCGCAATTCGATAATCTTGTTGCAGAGTTCGCCAATCCCTTTTAGCTGGTAATCTTGAATATCCATTTCAAGCTGGTTTCGAATAGTCGCCGATACGGCGATTTTGATTTTAGCGGAATTTTCCATAACTGTAAATATAGGATTTTAAAAGTTCCATATTTGCCTATTTCTATAAAAATAAAAGTTCCACTTTTTCAATATTTTTTTTGATACCGTTGTGAGGCTTTTTACCCAAAGGTATCTTTGTGTTGACGACGAAAGTCAAACATACATCAAAATTTTATGAGGTTCGTATGATCCAGATTTCAGATACATCAGTGCTGTTTACCTTGGCCGAAGTTTTGGCTGCCTATGTGGAGGAGACCGAAGTCGTCAAGGAACTCCGGGAAAAGTTGGCTGGTGCCCAGCGAGACTTCGTCTACGACATGGAAAAGGACGAAGATTTTATTGAACGCGAATCCACGGCGCTGGCCCAGGAATTTGGGCTTTCGGAAAAGGCGACTGTTTGCCTGGGCATCGACATGAGTTTTTATGCCGTAAAAAAGACAGGCGACATCATGATGGGGGAAATGAACAAACTTTGCATGGGTCTGGAAAAGTTCAAGAACGCCGTGGAATCGGGTCATGATATCGAGAAGGCCATTGACGAGGTGACCCGGGAATGTGGCTTGGAAGATTGCTAGAAATGTTTGATATAAGGTGGCCCAGAATGTCTAATGTTTTAAAAAAGCACGGGCTTTGGTTTGAGTATGGCGGGAAGAATCCCGATGAAAGCTCACCTTCGCCCTTGGCCATGATTTACAGGAGCGAACTGGATTACGTCTCCCGCTGCATCCTGGATTATCCGGATATAGAAACGGGAGGCCAACTGTTTGGTTTCTGGACGTCCACGGGAATACCCGTAGTTCTATATGCGATCGGCCCAGGACGGAATGCGAACCATCAGGAAACCTTCTTTAACCAGGACCTGGACTATTTGGTAAAGGTTGGTAATTTCCTGTTGGAAAAGTACGGGCTGCAACATATTGGGGAATGGCATTCTCATCATCAGTTGGGATTGGCACGGCCCAGTGGCCATGATGATTCCACCATGGTAAATAATATTTGCCGTTCCCATTTGCGTCGATTCTTGCTTTGCATTGGAAATTGTCAAGTGAAACGAGGAGTGGCCTTGGGGAATGGTGGTTCCGGTTATGCAGAACTGCGAACCACCTTTAACGCCTTCAATTTTCATGAGGATCATGGCTACGATTATGAGATGGCCTGTTGGAGTATCAAGGAGTGTGAATCTCCTTTTAGGCAGTTGGTGGATCAGGATTTGCAGGATGTGCTGATTCATCCGGAGTCCCCCAAACCCTGCCATGGAGAAGTGTACAAGGTTGAAGTGGCGAAGGACCGAGTGGTAAGCGAATTTGATGATGGTTATTGGCTCAATTCGGTTCAGAACAAGAAGGTCTTGGTGCAAATAAACAAGTTCCTGAAAGAAACGTCTTATCCTCAGAAAGTGTCTGTCATGCTGGATGAAAATCATCATGTGCACGTGATGGTGGGAAATGTTGACTTGTACTTTCCTGCGGAATTCCCGAAGGTTCCCGTAAGTGTTTCCATAGATGGAGTCACCGCGGGGGGAGAGGTTCAATGGAATTTTCAGGGAGATATTCTTGAAGCCTTTACCCAATATTATGCCGCGGTGACTCGGAATAGGCAACTTGAAAAAGAGGATGAATCATGTTTGCAGAATTGATAAACGCTTTATTGTCTCATCGTTCCGATGATGAGGACGACGATGAAGATGATGTTCGTCTCACGCCTGAACGGGTGCAAAGTGAAATTGGGGTGCTGAAACGGAAGAACGTTCCCGATAACGTCTATCACATTTACATGGGTGAAAAACCATATGCGGTATTTGCAGCCCGCACCAAGAGGAACCTGTATACGTTGCACATGGATTTGCGACGTTTCCCCAATGATGTGCCCAAGGTCTTTGTGACTCAGATGTTGAAGGATCGGGATGGAAATCGTCTGGATTCCTGCGATGGTTCCATGCATGTGCTGGATTCAGAACATGGCTGGACCCGTATCTGCCATTACGGAAATGCTTCCTGGAATCCGGGGGTGTCGCTGTACAAGATTTACGTGAAGTGCTGCCTGTGGCTAAACATGTATGAACTACATCTGGAAACTGGTAATGACATTGACTATTACCTGAATCATCAATCGTGATGGGGTTGCTCCCGCCCCCGGCCATGCATCTATGAACACATTTAAACAACAAATAGGTATCGTTATGAAAAAAGAAAACATTAAGATTTTTACCGCCTTCTCTGCAGATGGCTTTGCGGGTCGTGCTGAACAGAAACTGGGCGAAGAAATTCGTAAGCAGGGTGGTCAGGGATCTGGTCATTCCATGATTGACCTGGTATTTGATGAAACTACTGGAGAATTTCGCCAGGTGGCAAAAGGCCAGGCTCCTACCCAGGGAACTGTCGTTACGGGCATGACCAAGGAAGGTTTTGCATGTTAGCCTTTTTGGACCAGCAGGAATTACAGGAATTTCTAAATGGGAATCTTGTATCCTGGGAAGGAGTTGCCTGCGAATGGGAAGGGGAGGGGGTTGTCCATTTCCATATGTATCGCCCTGCCCATGGTTACGGCAGGGAATCTCTTTGCCTGTTTACTCGAGACCTTTGCGCTGTAGAAGATCCTGTGGAAGCTGAAAAGTATCGCTACTTGATTTTGGTAACGAAGAATTCTGCAGATGCATACTGCTCTACGGAAGTGACCAATGGCGTTTCATCCGAAAAACGGATTTCCCCATGGTGGCAGAAAATGGAACTGCAATTTATTCCCTCACGGGAAAATCTCTATTCCCGAAGTCAAGGAATTTTGGAAGTTGGTGCGCTTGTGTCTAAGCGGGTGATGATTGTTGGCTTGGGAAGTTTCGGTTCCCAAATTGCAATAGAACTTGCCAAGGCGGGCGTGGGTTCCTTTTCCCTACTGGATTTCGATAGGGTGGAATTGCACAATTTGATGCGCCATACTTGTGTGGTAAATGATTTGGGACGCCTAAAAACGGATGCTCTTTGTGATGCCATCCTGGGAAAAAATCCTTACGCACAGGTGGATCGGTTCCCGGTGGATATTAATCAGGATTTGACTCTGTTAAACAGAGAGGTCTCCAGGGCGGATCTGGTTATTTGTGCTACCGATAATAACAAGAGTCGATTTAACTTGAATGACTCCGTTGTAAGACATCGTAAGGTCTGCATTTTTGGCAGGGCCAATTCCCGTGCTGCCGGAGGAGACGTTTTCCGTTACGTGCCCGACGGCCCTTGCTACAATTGCCTACTTGGAAATGCTTGGTTTGACGCTGAAGCTGAGGAGATTACCAATGTAGAAAGCGCCCGACGTAATGGGCAGATTGCCGCCTATGTAAGTCCCGAGGAGGCGAATGCCGTGGTGCAAGTAGGTCTATCTGCTGATATCGCACCTATTTGCAATATGATGGTGAAAATCTCCTTGGTGGAACTTTCCCGTGGAATAGATTCCGGCATTTCCGCCCTCGAGAATGAGCTGGTGTACGATTACTACATGTGGGCAAACCGTCGTGAAAACCGCTTTGCCAATTGGAGCCCCATGCCTGGCGCAGGGCCAAAGCCAACCATCCTTCGATGGTACGGAAGCCATATTCGGCAACTTGACAATTGTGCCCAATGCAGTCAAGGTCCCATTGCTTTAGATGAAGGGGATGAATTGGAAGAGATGCTGAAAAAGTTCCAATAAAAAAAGTGCTCCCTTGGGGAGCACTGTTTCGAATGTTTACTTGACGGTAACTTGTTTTGTTTGTCCGGCAACTTTCAAAATGTAAGATCCGCTGCGGGGAAGGGTGAGATTGTTGGCGTTGCCCTTCGTGAACTTCTGGACAATGACAGGTCTTCCCTGCATATCAAAGACGTCTACAGCTCCTCGCCATCGTTATTCATGGTTACGCGGGAAATCGGCTTGACGGATTCGTTGGCGAAGACGGGATAGCTGTCTTCGCGGCCCCAGAGCTTCCTGTTCTTTTCGGTGTTGTTGACAGTGTTCAGGATCCAGGCCATTTCGTCGGACTTCATGTTGTCGGTCTTTAATCCCGAAGTATCCTTGACGGTGGCCGATCCGCCGACAGACTTGATGGCGGGAGTCTTGGTGCTGAACAAGGATGCGTCATAGTGGCAATTTTGCACATGGGATGATTCTGTAATGTAAGCGGAAACCGCACCAATCAAAGTGCCGGTAATATTTGACGAGGCATTGTAGCTGTTGGTTAACTTTTCGGATCCGAATAGGGAACCGAGAATGCCTCCCGCGTAGGAAGCCGTGGCAACTTTCGTAACGGTCACGGAACCGGTATTGAATACGTCGCTGACCGTGCCTCTGCTTGCGCCGACAACGCCGCCTGCCGTAGAATAGGAACTTGTGCCGGCCTTTGTTGACGTGCTGGCAATCTTGGCAATGATATTGCCCCAGTTGGAAGATCTCTCCACGAAGCCGAGGTTGCGGCCTACGATGCCGCCGGTGCTTGTGAATTTCATGTTGGTTCCCGAATTGTTATAGGAATTGCGGAAAATAATGGAGCCGTCGTTGAAGTTCCGATATAGGGAACCTTCATTACCGCCTGCAATACCGCCGGCAATACAGTCGTTATCAATATCGATCGGGACAAGTACCGTGGCGGCAACGACGTCACCATGGTTAACGCAGTCGAAAACTTTTCCGTATTGATTGAAAGAAACAATGCCTCCGGCTCGGGTGCCGTTTTCAAAGCCGCCCTCGGACGTCATTGTTGTTTTGGAGGTAACGGAACCGTAATTGGAGGAGTTGGATACGACTCCTTCGTTAATGCCGGCTACACCCCCTGCAGCATAAGCCTTCGTGGTGACGTCCACAGTCCCCGAGTTTTCGCAATTATCCACGAGGCCTCTATTAAAGGCTACGATACCCCCAGCGGTCGCACTTGCTTCTGTGACGGTTACCTTGTTATTGGCAACCCTCAAGTTCTTGATAACACCATCAGGAGAAAGGGCTCCAAAAAGGCCTGCAAATGTTCCCTGTTCTACATAATAGCCATAAATTGTGTGACCTGCACCATCGAAAGTGCCTGCATAGGCGGTGGTCGTGTCTTTTCCGATGGGGGTCCAGAGGCGGGAACTGGTCTGGGAGGAATCTGCGCCGAAAACAATATCGTTAGCCAACACCACATTGATCCCGTTAAAACCGTTCTTGACCTGGACACCGACCCAGGTTAATTCCTCGGCGCTGGTGATGGTGTAGAACACCTTGCCATCGATAACATTCTTCTCGATGGGTTCGCTGGCGGTACCGTTCCACTGTGCGAAAACGGCGGAACATGCTGCCGGTATTAAAAACGCAATTGTCTTGAAAGTCTTGCCAAAAAATTTAATCTTTATCGCCACACCCTTGGGGTAAAACGTAAAACCCAAATGTATTGTAAAATATACATCTGATGCGTAAAACCCGTCAAGTAGCGGGATTCCTAGATCACAACTGGCAAGTACTTGATTTCGGAGGAGTTTCCCTTGCTGCTCCTGCGCTGGGCCATGTGCATCTTCTTGTCCTTTAGCATGGCGTTGGCGGAATCGATGAAACGGGCGCAGGAAATATCCCCCTGGGCGGCCTGGAACTTGGCGAATGTGGCGATCAGGTCGAATGCCTCGGTGCATCGATCCCGCAGGTGGAGGCTCTGCTTCAACTCCCGATGGCCTCGTGCATAGTTTCGCTCGGCGTCTGCCTGCAGGAAACTCTGGTTAATTCGGTCCAGCTCGTCGATCCAAACCTTGCAACCGCAACACTCCAGGGCGTCTTCCCCGATAGAACGGGCATTGTTCACCAAACGTCCGATCATACCGTAGGCTTGAAGCTGGTTTATCCGTGCGCTGGAGGGGAATTTCTGGAAAATGCTCCACAACTTCTGCCCGGCTTCACGTGCTGTGGGGTTGGGATGGCTGGCGGCCGCCTTGGCCACGGCGCGACACCGGTAATAAAAGGAGGATCGCTCCTCGTGGATGTTGTGGACGATGCGGTCGGGGGAATCCTGCAGCCCGGAATCAAAGTGTTGGCACATTTCCTGAAATGAACTTCTGAAATCCTCTATGAAGGAAGATGCTCCCGGAGTCTTGATGTCCTGCGCCATCTGGAGTAATTGATACTGGACACCTCTAAACTCGAGGTTCCGCATGTCGTGAAACTTGATCTTGATGATTGACTTCATTTGAACTCCTTTTTTAACCCTACTCGCCTAAAATGCAAAAAACGCCCCCCGAAGTGTTGTGAAAACGACATTTTTTTTGAAAAAAGTTTCCCGAAGTGAGTGAAAATGGCCGGTTTTAACGCAAAATGCCCATTTTGTGGGGAAAAGTGAGTGAAAAAGAGGGCAAATTTTCACCCTATGGTGGAACTTCGTGGAAAAGTTGGCGAGCATTTTTCCCAAAAAGGCAAAATAAGTTCCAGTCGCTTGAGGAAAATATCCCAAATTGGAATGATAATGCTCACAAAAAGTTCACAATATTGTAAGAAAGGAAACGTAAATGTGTAAAAAAGATTACATTTCCCAATATTATTACATTTTTGAGGACGCCCATGTCGACTACGAACACTAGAGAAGAAGTAAAGAATGTCTATACCCAGGTCACAGATTCCGCTGATCAGATATTGAATGAACTGAAGGCCGTGAATGCTCAAAACGATGAAAAACTTCAGGAAAAAGTGGGTGTTTTCATTGATGATCTAGAAAAACAAAAAGAACATTTTAAGGACTTGGTGGAGGAATTGGAACGCAATTCCGAATTTGACAAGTTCTCCATTGCCTTTTTTGGCCAGACTGGTGCCGGTAAGAGTACCATTATTGAATCTCTACGAATCCTGTTTGACGAAGAATCCCGCCGAAAGCAGATGGAACAGAATGGAGCCGACATGGCTTCGATCGAGAAGGATTTCCAGAAACGCTGCGATACCCTTGTAAGAGACCTGAATAATATTAAGGCGGGGTGCAAGAGAAGTGTCATGTCCTATGTGATCCCTGTGGTGACTTTGGTCGCTGGTTTTGCTGCTGGCTTTGTCGTAGGGGGCATGTAATGGCTAATGAAGAAAAAAAAGAAGAGCTTCGTATGGAAGCTCAAGGGGCATGGGGCACTGCCGCCTTGTTCCTTATTTCCATGGCTGTGTGCGGAAGTGGTTACCCAGTCGTTGCCTACATTGTGGCAGCCGTGGCTGTCGTTTGCGCCTTGGTGGGGGCAATTTTCTGCGCCGGCGCCTATGAGTCCAAGCTTTATACCCTGTCGGCTCTTATTCATACGCTGATTTCGTCAGGGGTTGTTTTTGTAGCTGGAGTGTTCTGCACCAATGTTGTCGTGAATCAGCAAAAGCTGGATACCATGGTAAACTTTGGCACAGATGGCTTTGTAGGGGTTTTCCGCAAATTCTTGATGGCTCTACATAGCTGGACAACGACAGGGCTAGAAGCTTTTGTTCAGAATGCTGCTGAAGGGGCTGATGTGTCTGTCGTTAGGGCTTCCTTAGTTTGCATTGCTGCCGCCTACCTTTTTTACGCCTTCTTCTCGATGATGTCCATTATTTGTATGATGTGCATGATTAAGAGGAAGTGGCTTGCTCTTATTGCCAGGGTGTTCAAGAAAGCGGTTGTAGAAAAGCCTACTCCTAGTGATCAATTTGGATGGACTCCGTTTTATCCCATGCTGACCGCAATCACCATGTTTTTGTCCTTGTTCGCTTATGTCTTGGGTGCATGGTATTTTGGCATCGGTTTTGCAGTTATTGCTGTCATCGCTATTCTTCTTGGTTTGAGTCAAGTAAGTTGCGCCTTGTCCGATGGCAGAATCTTCCTGGCAACAACGGTTTCTACCATGCTTACCTTTGTCGGTTTGCTTTGGGCCAGTTCCTGTTTTTTGGGTGTGGTATTCTTCAATATGCCCAAGGAACCACTTGATTTTGGAATTTACGATTGCATGGGGGCAGTCACCCAAGCGGTCCATTGTGTTTCCCTAGTCTTTAAGGGCGGATTGGATACCTATTTGACAGAAACTTTGAATTCCTCCTTGTCTATAAATAGTGTTTACGCCTGCCTCCTGGTGTACTTTGGAATTTTATTCACTTCATTCTATTTCTTGATGAAGTGCCTTGCGGCCTTAGGCCGTTTAGTCAAGGGTTTGTTCCGCTGGTTGGCTTCCGATTCGATTGCTGTCCATCAGCAGCCCAAGGCTTCAAAGAATGAGCCCCTGGCAGCAAAAGCCGAAAAAGTTGCAGCAAAAACTCCTAAGACTGCCAGGACCGAAACAGCCAAGACTGTTGAGACCGCCAAGGCTGAAACCGCATCCAACGACTTGGCTGAATCTACAGACGAAAGACCTGGTATTTTGAGCCTGCTTAAGGCTTCGAAAATCAAAAAATCCTTGTTCCCCACAAAACAGGAACGTGTTATTGATAACTTGATCGAATTGATCGAATTGAACCGATTGCGTACCACTGTAAAGTATTTTCAGGTCGATGGTGCCATTATTGGTAACGGTAGCCAGGACTTTACCAAGGATTACAAGACCTATTCCCTGAATATCAATGGGGAAGCTGCCCAGTTGGTAGATATTCCGGGTATTGAAGGAAAGGAAGAATACTTCAAGGATATTATTAGCCGTGCCTTGGGTAAGGCTCACCTGGTTTGCTATGTGGCTCGTGAATCCAAGGGCCTAGAAGAAAGTACCTTGGCTAAGGTGAACGATTATCTAAGAAAGAACGTAACCGAAGTCATTGGCATCCATAATATCCCGCTGCAACCGCAAAAGGAATATGAAGGCGATAACTACGTTAAGGATATTACCGAAAAGGTAAGTAAGGCCGCCAAGAACAATGTGAATATCGAAGAAAAACTTCGCTGTGTGGTGAAGAACAATCTTTACAAGAATACGTTTGGCGTTGCTGTGCTCCCGGGCTTGTGCGCCTTGGCCATGAACCAGGGGGTGACTACTTTTGAAAATCCCATGCTCCACCAGGATAACGAAGCGGTCTGTGATTCCCTGAAGACCTTACGCAGGCAGCAGAGTTCTTTCTTGAGTCGCGCAACCGAAATGGAACTTTTGCAGGTGAGCCGTTTAGCCGACTTGAGAAATTATATTATCCATAATTGCGAAAGCGCTCCCAGCCGCATTAAGAAGGCTGCCCTGGTGAGATTGAAGAGTACTCTGGAATCAGAGTATATCGCAACCATTAGAAATCAAAAGAATGTCATTGACAATTTTAGGAGCCAGGTCAATCAGAGAGCCGGCAGCTATATCTCGAATCTGGAACAGGCCGCTTATAGAATTAAGCGAAACTTGCCCAGTGCCGCCCAAAATGCAGTCTTTGATTTCTACCGGATTGATGTTCTAGAAGGAATCATCTATCCTCATATTGAACGGAATAAGAAAATCGTTGATGATGAGCTGGAATACACCATGAATAATCACAAATCTGATTTACAGGTTCGATTCCAGAATCGTGTTTCCAAGGCCATGGAAGAGGCCATCAATGATTTCTCTGCCAGAGTGCAGTCCTATACAGACGAATATGTTCGTGGCATGAAACTGGACATTGGCAACCTTTCTATGGAATTGCCTTCTATTTCTGTGGACTCCTTTAACATGGGAACCCTTGGCAATGTGGCGTTTACGATCGGTGGCTATGTGATGTCCGGTATTGCCATTGGAACGGCGTTCCCGGTGATTGGAAATATTGTCGGCGGTATTGTTGGTGCTGTTGTTGGCGTGCTGGTTTCAATCTTCAGTTTCTTTGAATCGGATGCATCCAAGATTCGTAAGTGCAAGAAAAAGGCGGCCGACGCCGTTGAAGATTCTGCTCGCGATGCCTGGTACGAAATGTCCGGCAAGATTAATAGCCATGCTGAAAGTCTTGCTTCGTGCCTAGACGCCAATATTGCTGATGCCAAGTATCAGATTGAATCTGCAATTAAATCCTATGAACTCGTTCAGTCTCTGGAAAAGAAGATGCTTCTGATTACAGAGGAAATCCAAAAGAATATCAATCAAATCAAGGTGGCTTAGCTATGTCTACAAATGAAAATGCTTTTTCTGCAGAAACCTTAAAGTTCATGGGCAAGTTGGACCAGTTCTCCGATTTGCTTAAGCAGGCTAAAGAAAAAACTCTGAACGATGAATTGAAGGTGTCGTTCCAGAAATCCATGGACAAGGTAGAAGCCTTAAAAGCCAGCATTCAGTCTGGCAAGTTGAAGATTGCCCTGGTGGGTGCCTTTTCTGATGGCAAGACCAGTACGGTGGCAGGGTTCCTGGGCCATGCAGATAGCAATATGAAAATTGCCGAAGAGGAATCTTCGGATGAAGTGATTGAATACGCTCCCCAGAATATCGATGCCGATGTGCCTCCCTGTGTGTTCGTGGATACGCCGGGTCTGTTTGGCCAGAAGTTCTCCAGCGTGACGGAGAATTATATTTCGGAAGCCCATGTGATTTTGTACATCGTGGCAGCAACCAATCCCTTGAAGGATAGTCACAAGGAGACTGTAGCTTGGTTAATGAACAAGCTGAAAAAGTTCGACAATACCATCTTTGTCATTAACCGCATGGATGATGTTTGCGACTATACGGATCCTGATGATTTTGCTGCCAAGGAAGTGCATAAGAAGAACTTCCTAGTAGAAAATGTCTCTAGATTCTGCGGATTGGATGCTAATAGTGGTAAAATCAAGAATCTGAACATCGTGTGCATTTCCTCGGATCCCGAAGGAAAGGGCTTGCAGGATAATGGTGCCGGCCGCAAGAATTACTGGCTGACTCCAGAAAAGAGAGAACAGTACGAGAAGTATTCCAGAATGCAGAATCTTAGGGATATGGTCAATTCCGTGGTTAAGGAAATCCTTCCCCAGAAGCTGATTCAGGATACGGCACTCACGGCTATCATTGAAGAATCCAAGGTGAATTTGCAGGCCCTGGACTATGAACAGCGTGAATTGAATCAGGCTGTCATTCCCGAAACCAAGAATACTGTGGAAGTCCTGGAAAGAGACCTGAATAATGCTTGCACGGACTTGAAGCGTGAAATTCGCCCTTGTCGTGAAGAACTCTTGGCCCTTGAACGTCGAATCGTTTCGAAGATTGATAGTTCCACTCCCGATACATTGCAAAGTGTCGTGGATGATGAAATTGGTTCTGGATCTGCCTACAAGCTGGAAGGCAACATCCAGGATATTCTGAAAGATCATTTTGAAGGAATTGTCTCTACAACCTGTCAAAAAATTCAGGCGGACTTGGATGTGGGATCCAAGAATATCGATGCAGCTCTGGGTTTGGTCAAGGGAGGTGCCCGTCTGCTTAAGAAGGCTGATGGCATTGACAAGGCCATGATTTTCGCAGGCCGCGACCTTCTGGGAAAGGTTGGCATTGCCATCAAGTTTAAACCCTGGGGCGCTGTAAAGTTGGCTAATTTTGCCGGAAAGACATTGCCCGTGGTTGGTGCGGCCGTTTCGCTTGTTGCCGATGTGGCTGGCATTATCATGAATAAGGCCAACGAAGAAAAGTTTAGAAAGGCTCAGCTTAACTTGAAGCAGGGAATTCAGGATGCCTTCAAGGATATCTATCTGCAGCTGAATGATGAATCGATATTCTTCCAGACCTTTGCCCCTCAGGTTTACGAAATCGAAAATCAGATTGACCAGGCAAAGCAGGTTCTGTTGTCCTATCAGGAAAATGAACGTTTCTGCTCCGAAGTCCAAAAGAAAATGTTGGCTTTCTGGAAGGGTGAAGATGTGGATTTGACTTTTGAGAAGAAACCTCTGGCTAAGGACAAATATTCACCTTCCAGGGAAGAACCATCGAAGAAGGGCTTTTTCGCTTCACTGTTTGGCCGTTTCCGTTAACGGCTGGAAGGGCTTTTGTTGCTCCTTTCTAGTGCACCATCAGCGTCAGGTTCTTTCTGATTTGTTCCACCTGCTCCCCGGAGTAGGTGCGTTCTGTCTTGTCTGAGCTGTATGGGAATATGATGTTGCGGCGGTCGGGGCAGTTGTCTATGTTTTCGCTGGTATTCACCTTGGCGCAGTAGGGGGTGTCTTCTAGGCCGTCTTCGACGTTGGACTTGTCCAGGTCTCCTTCCATGTCGTTCTTGGAAGAGGATGTATGGCGCAGTCCCAGGAAGTGCCCCGCCTCGTGAACGGCTGTCTCGGCAATGTCGTTTGAGCTTTGTGCCGTTGGCTTGCCCGTGACGCGGTTGTGGGTTCCCAGTACCACGTAGGAGTAGTTGGGGATTGAGGCGTCTAGGTGCCCTCCGAATCTAGGGGCAAAACCGAGAATGTTCGGCCGGTCTATGTAGTAGCCTAGCATCAGGTTTAGGGCATTTTCGTGGCCGTTCCACTTTTCCAGCAGGCTGTAGTTGGCGAATACTCGACCGTAGGGGAGGACGTAGGCGCTATCTTCGGGGAACATTTGGCCGTGTAACTCGTGTTCATGGGCGTGGAGTACGGTGATTTTGTCAACGAATACTCCTCCGTTGTTAAGGGCTTCGTTCATGCGGGCCTTGATGGTTTCGGCCAGCGTGGTTTCGCTTGCCTTGTCCGATGTGCCCATGTACTTGCCGATAACGATCAGGTTTATGTTGAAGTGGCTGGAGTACTTTCCGGAGCCTTCAAAGAGGAACCCTTTTGTCGGTTCCTTATAAAATGAGCAGTCCTTGTTGTGTAATCTTGTTTTATAGAAATCGCTTGATTTCAGGTTTTCCGCATTAATGGGGAAGTACCAGTAATCGATGGAATCCTGCGCCTGGATCGTTGTGGTGTAGGTCGAATAATGATAAAGGCTTAGTTCCGGGGCGATAGTGTCCGATCCCTTCTGGAACCGTACGGAATAGCTCCCGCCCTGGAGAATGTTCAGGAAAACTCCTCCGTCTGCAAGCCTGTGGGAGGCGGAATCGTTATTGGCCTTGTCGTTGGGGTATGCGTATATGTAATCGTCGTAGTCTGAATTCCAGTACAGATCGCAAACTGCCGATGAACTGCTGTAGGGAAGGGTGTCGATAATGATGTGGACGGAATCAACGGGGAACTCTTCGACCCAGGTGCTTGAACTGGATGCAGGTTCCTCGTAGTCGTCGTTTACGCGGACTTTTATCCAGCGGTTATTATTGGCGCAAATGTAGAAGGCGTTTTCTTCGGGAACGAAAATCTTAAGGCCGTAAAAGACGGGTTGACACTGGCCAATTTCGTAACCTTCATCGGTGAAGTAGGTCTTTGAGGATTCCGTGGTTCCTGCGTTCGTGTTTTCCTGTTCCGTGGAGGATATGTCGGAGTTGTCGGAACAGGCTTGCAAAAGGAGGAGGCTGAGGGGGACTATGACCTTAAGGATTTTGTGAAACATTTATTCCTCGGTCAGGAACCATTCCCAGTAGAGCCTATA
Organism: Fibrobacter sp. UWH6; assembly: GCF_900142465.1. Classification (NCBI taxonomy): domain Bacteria; kingdom Pseudomonadati; phylum Fibrobacterota; class Fibrobacteria; order Fibrobacterales; family Fibrobacteraceae; genus Fibrobacter; species Fibrobacter sp. UWH6. The sequence continues at coordinate 34,617 of NZ_FRAX01000016.1, read as the reverse complement.
GTCTTTGCCCTTGGCATCGGACTGCGAGATTTCTTCGTAGTTTTCCAGGTAGCCGATTTGTCCCTGGGAGGCGCAGTTGCCGGAGGAATAGTCGTCGTGGTAGTTGACGTCGATATCGAGGACCTTTGCGCAGATGACCAGGGAATCGATTCCCTTGGGTATTGTAACGGAGGCTGTTTTGCTTCCGCTCCAACTGCGTTTGTCGTCGAGACTGAGGAGCTTGTTGATGGACAGGATTGCGCCTTGGATTCCGTCTGCGTAGGTTTTGATGGAAAAGCTGAATTGGGGGTCGCCTGCGCCATCGAAGCCGTCCCAGTTCTTGGATACCTGCTCGTAGGAAGTCATGGTCAGGTACAGCTCCTTGGCTGTCTCTAGGTAGTAGGCGATGCTGCTGGAAGATGCTTCTTCGGGTTCGGCTGCGGAACTGCAGGGCGGCTCCTCGGGTTCGTCGTTGCTGCTGGAGGAAATTTCTTCGGGCTCCTCGATGTATTCTACGGAACTGCTAGATTCCTTGGACGTGGAGGAACTGGATTTGGTGTCGCGGTGTTCGCGGTACCACTTGTCGGAGCAGACATAGTAGGCGTCTTCGCTGATTACGTAGGCGATTTCGCCAGCATTTTCGTCGGTACAGTCATTCAGGTCGTAGAAGGTATCGAATTTTTTCTCGGAGGATTCTTCGTCGGGCACATCGAGGAGGGAGTCGTCACTGCATGCGGACAGGGCGATAATCAAAGAAATCGCCACCGTTCTTGTTAAAAATTTAATGAATTCCATAAAGCATACTCCTTGACTTAAATATAAAAAATGAACGTTTTTTTTAAAGTTTGCGATTGATTTGCGTCACGGGGTAGATTTTAATTTTTTTTCTACATTTGCCCCCGTGGATAAGATTAGAGAGTATATTCCCGAGGATTCAATTTTCGAGCGGCTCCTGTTGCTGCTCGTGGTAATCGTCGCCATCAAGTTTCTTGTTTGGTCCTTTCACAAGGTGATCGGTCGTATGACCAAGCGCGGGCTGGACCCGGCGGCGGTGCCCCTGATAACAGATCTGTTCAGGTATTCCCTGTATGTAATAGGCCTTCTTGTAGGGCTGAATATTTTTGGCGTGAATACCAATGGAATTTTGGCCATGATCGGTGCCGCGAGCCTTGCCATTGGCCTTGCCCTTAAGGATACCCTGTCAAATGTGGCTTCGGGTATTTTGCTTTTGTTCCTTAACCCTTTCAAGGCTGGGGATTACATCGAATGCGGAAATGTCAAGGGAAAGATCGGTGGTATCGGGTTGTTTAATACGACCCTCAAGACGACGGATGGCCTGTATGTCTCTGCCCCGAACAGTTCCCTGTGGGGTGCTCCCATTGTGAATTTCAGCCGCAATAAGGTTCGCCGACTGGATTTGTCCGTTGGGGTCGCCTACGGCGCTTCCTTGGACGAGGTGTTTGATATTTTCCGCAAGATGGTCGCCGCAGAAGATCGTTTCCTGAAGGATCCTGCCTCCGCGATCTTTGTTGAGAATTTGGCCGACAGCAGCGTGAACGTTTCGGTACGCGTGTGGGTTCGTGCCAGTGATTTCCCGAGCCTTAAACGGGAATATCTCGAGAAGATAAAGAAATTGCTGGACGAAGGCAAGATTGAAATCCCCTTCCCCCAGCAAGTGGTTTACCTGAAACAGGATTGACTTTTACTCTAGACTACATTTCGTGGAGGTTGTAGCCTAGCATGACTCGGCCGCCGTTGTTGGCAAATCGGGAAATCTCGATGGTGATGGGATCGTTTGTGACGGTCTCGAATTCCACCATTTCGAAGGTGTTGCCGTAGGACATGGAACGGTAATATTTCTTGGAACCGTTTGCCTGGGGGACAGCAACACTCAGGTCCAGATCTTGCTGAATTCGACCGTTTGCAATCTGGTAAATGCCGGAGTTCAGCCAGGAAATGGCGAGCTTGTATTTTTTACCCTTGACCAGGTTCTTCTCGACGAACTTGATGGGTCCATTTTTGAAGAAGTCGTTGTTGTCGCCGATCCAATAGCGGGAACGGTTGCCCTTGATCATACCGCTGAAATTGGGACGGAACATGCCTACTTCAGACCCGCCTCCGTTATAGTTGTCCTTGGTGTAGCGGTTCCTGAGGATGTCGCTAAGGCCGGATGTGAGCAGCAAGGCCTTGACAACTTCGGGATGCCACTTGTAGAACGGATTCTTGGAAATCAGGTCGGTCACCATGGCTGCGGCCAGGGTGGGGGCGGCGCTGGGGTTGGCGGTAACGGCATCGTGGTCTACGAACTGGCCTGTCATAATCTGGGTCACCTTCTTATGACCGTTCAGGTACAGGTAGGTCATGGCGGAGATTTCGGGCTTGACATAGCTGTATCCGTTCTTGAAGTACGGGTTTACATCGTCGTGGGGGAGCATTTCGCCATTGTAGTATTGGTAGGGGGCTACGGAAATGGCGTTGTTGGCCAGGGCGAAGTTGTTCCTTTCGGCCATGGTTGCGAAGTCGATGGTTCTGTTATGGTAGATGAAGTCGTCCAGGATGGCGGCTTCTTCGTCATAGGTCAGCTTGTAGGCTTCGTTATCCTTGAAGATGTAGCCGAAGTAGGAATAATCGTGGACGCCGACGGCAAGGTCTTCGTTTCTGGGGCTATCGGGAAGATAGGTGTAGAAGTCCACGCTGTTGGCGCATGCGGCGTCAAAAAGGTACACGTTGGCAAAGGGCGCGATGTCCATGGCCAGAGTTACGTTGTAGGTTAGTTCCTCGGTCCTGTTGTAGCCGCGGCTCATGCTGAGGTTACATCCTGTCTTTTGCGTAAAGTTGACGTAACCGGGGAATGCCGTACCTTGGCTCATAAAGAACATCCTGGTGGCGACACCGACATAGCCGTTGTCATGGGCGTAGTTTCGAATGCCGTAGACGGAGTTCAGGCCGTTCTTGGTCATGTACATTTCGTTGTTGACCCTGTAGAAGCTGCCCTGGTAATCGTACATGTCGGCACCGAACATGACGGAGTAGGGTGTGGTCTCGTAGGGATATATACCCCTGTAACGGACCTTGATCTGGGGCGTATCATAGTCACCGACTACGGAAGTGTAGTGGTCTTCGAAGTCCTGGACCCTGGTCTTGAATTCGCTAAGGGGAATGTTGGAACGTTCGTTGAAATCGAAACGATCTGCGTAACCGGTACTGTTGTCGTTGATGAAGGTGGCGACGACATATCTGCCCAGGCTGGGCTCCTGTTCATTGGGGTTGTAAAGGTCTGCCATGCTGTTGTACAGGCCGCTGTATCTGGTGGCCAGTGGCGTAGCTTCCTGGACCTTCGCCTTTTTCAGGAGGACGGACTGTTTCTGGTTTGAACCGAGGGCTCGTCCAAGGACGTCTCTTTTTAGCCGGACAGTATTTTCGGAGGCGGAGGCGCACAGGGCCAACGAACCTACGACTACCATTGTTGTAAGTTTTTTCATCTTTGTTCCTTTGTTTGTTACCCTACACAAAAAGATGTGTAAAAACTAATAAATTATACAGTTGTTTCTTAACTTGTACTAAACTATACGTTGTTTTTGTTTACAACAAAGAAATAGAACTTCTGGATGGGCGCAGGATTTTTTTGGGGAAAAAGAAAAAGGCTTCTGGAGTGAACCAGAAACCTTTGAAAATACCCGGATCGCGATTCGAACGCGAGTCTGATCCTTAGGAGGGACCCGTTCTATCCAACTGAACTATCCAGGCAACAACTACGGCGGGGCCTTAGGCCTACTGCCATAAGCGCAACCAAATATAGTATAATTTTTTTGTGGGCGGGAGAAAATACTATCTTTTTGAACGTGAAGAAATCCTTTGTTGTTCTTATCGCGATTTTTGGCGTATTGCTCCTGCTGCCCTTTACTGTGCAGACGGTGGTTGATTTTTGTGGTTCCTCCGATGAAGAGGCTGATTCTTCTGTTTCTGGCGGTCCGCGGCTCTTGTCCTTTGACATTTTCAAGGATACTTTTTACGGGCCTTTCAAGCGTGAGGCTTCCATGGTGGATAACGCCCGCAAGTTGAAGGCTGCCTGGCATGACGCCCGTGAGAACGTTGCTGCCGGCTCCAATGAGGGGGAACTGTCCCAGAATCTGGAACCTGTGGTAAATGCCCTTTCGGATCTTGAATCTGCGACTTTTGCGGTAAATACTTATGCGCAGCTGGACACGGCTGACGATGACTACAAATTGCTCCGCCGTGCTGACACTCTGTTGTATGTTCTGGAAGATGAACCGGAACATTTCCCGGAACTGGATTCCTGTTTGCGCGTGATTACGGAACGCTTTAGTGATTTTTCTGTATTGCGCGCCTTGGATGGTATTAGACGTTATGGTGTCTGGAAGGGAAGCTATCTCAGGGCTTTCGAAAAAACTGTGGAAAATGAAAATGCCTTGGTTCTGGCCATTCGTCCCAAGTACCAGCTGACGGTGTGGAAACTGTTCAGTGAGCCGGGCGAGAAGGTGGTCCTGGGGAATAATCCAGCAGATCTTTCTTCTGACCCGTGGCTTTATTACCGCCAGGATGTGGAATTTCTGGTTCAGCCGTCTCCGTTTGATGAACGCGCAGCCAAGTTAGACGATCCCATTAAGGCAATCCAAAAATTTAGGGACCAACTGAAGGCCAAGGGTGTGGAACTTCTGGTGGTGGTGGTTCCTGGTAAACCCAGCATCTACCCGGAACGACTGACCGGAGATAATGATATTAAGCCTGTGATGGGTGGCGGCGACTATAGAGGTCATGGCAAGACCGTTCTGGATAGCCTTACTGCCCTGGGCTTCAATACGGTAGACCTTTACACTCCCTTGTGGGCGGCCAAGGCCAACGATGGTGAACTGGGTGCCCTGTACTTGAATGACGATACCCACTGGACTCCTCGAGGCGCGGAACTGGCTGCCTGGGAAATCTACACCAAGGTTCAGAAAATGGTGGAAGATAGTCTGGTTGATGTGGGACCGGAATCTATAGAGTATGATGTTCAGGATAGTGCCGCAGACCGTATGGGTGACATCGGAGAAATGAGCGGCCTGAACAAGTTCAATGTGTTTAAGTCCCAGAAGGTGATGGGCCATGTGGTTGTCCCTTTCAAGGATGATTTCCGCAATGCGAAGATCCTGATTCTCGGGGACAGTTTCAGCCGAATTTACCAGACGGATTCCCCGGTGAACGCCGGCTGGATCGCACATTTCGCCAAGGACATGAAGCGTCCGGTGGCAAGCATTGTAAGCGATGGCGGTGCAAGTACCTTGGTCCGCGAAAAGCTGGCTCGTCGAGCTGGTGTGCTGAAGGGCAAGAAGCTCTTGATCTGGGAATTTGTGGAACGCGATCTGCGCTTTGGCGCAGAAGGCTGGAAGACGGTAGACTTTTAATCAAGGAAGTTGTGTATGGCAAGACGTGGAACTCCCACTCCGGGACAGGCAATTTTGGAAGGCATCGAATGGCTTAAGATGGACAAGGCTGAATTCGCCCGTCGCATCGGCGTGTCTATGGAAATGTTGGAAGCCCTGATTGCTGGAACCCAGCCCATTACTGCGGACCTGGCTTCTGCACTGGAATCTGTAACCGGCAGCCCCGCCGCCTACTGGAAAATGCTGGAACGTAAGTCCCGTTGTGCTTTTGCCAATGCTACGTCTGGAGCCTCGAACTTGGAGCCGAACAAATGAATATTGTTGATGCTGTATCCTACATGTGTGACTTGGCCAAGAAAGAGGCTCAGCAGTTTGATGTAATTGCTTCTACTTCCCATTCCGAAGGTCTGTCCGTTTTTCAGGGACAGGTACAGAATACAGAAATTTCTGACTCCGTCGGTCTCGGTGTCCGCGTGATCAAGGATGGCCATCCGGGTTATGCCTATACGGAACGTCTGACCAAGGAAGCGGTGGCGCAGACTTTGAAGGATGCTCTCTGTCATACTCAGTGGACGGAGTCCATCGATATCCAACTGCCCAAGCCTGTGGAAATGCCGGATGAATATCCCAACTACAACCCGGCCCTGGAATCCCTGAACTTGCAGCAGATGAAGGACTTCTGTATCGAACTAGAAAAAGAGACCTTCGCGAAGTCCAAGGAAATTGAAAATATTCCGTACCTGGGTGCGGATATGACCAGCGCCTCTTCTGTGATTGCCAATAGCGAAGGCGTATTCTACAAGGGTAAGTCCAACTCCGCTTCTGCGGGGGCTGGTGCCGTAGCTGTCCGCGATGGCGTCAAGAAGCTTGGAAACTTCGTGAGGTCCGGTCGCGACTGGAAGCAGTTCAGTATCGATGAAATCGCGACGAAGACGGCTGACTATGCCACGGAACTTTTTGGTGCCAAGAAAATCGAGGGCGGCAAGATTCCCGTGGTGTTCTCGGAAAGAGTTTCTGCCCGCATTGTGGGAATGTATTGCTCCGCTTTCGAAGCCGAAGCCATGCAGAAGGGACAGTCCCGCCTGGCCGGCATGGAAGGTCAGATGGTGGCTGGCGAAAAGTTCTCCATCGTTAACGACCCTCAGGGCGAATTGTTCCAGCACAAGTACCGCTGCGACTCCGAAGGCTGTGTGGCCAAGCGTGTGGAAGTGGTAAAGAACGGCGTGTTCAACGAAGCCCTCTACAATCTTGAGACGGCGGCCAAGGCTGGCCGCGAGACCACCGGCAACGGCGCCCGCGATTTCGGCAGCAAGATGGGGACTTCCTTTAACAACTTGCTGGTTCCCGCAGGTGAACTGACTACGGCCGGTTTGCTGAAGCTGTTCCCCAAGTGTCTGCTGGTTGTTCGCCTGGAAGGTGGCTCCGGCTGTAACGCCATTAGCGGTGAACTGTCTATGGGCGCTCACGGTTTCTGGTGCGAAAATGGCGTCATCCAGCATCCTGTAGATGGCGTGACCCTCAGCGGCAACTTCTTCGACATCATGAAGAACGTGGTGGATGTGGGTAGCGAATACCGGGACCCCTTCGGAACCTACATGGTGCCGGCATTAGCCGTAAGCGAACTCAGCGTTAGCGTTTAAAAAAAAACGAGCCTGCGGGCTCGTTTTTTTAGTTATGAGCTGTGAGCAGTTAGCTAAAGTAAGGCGCCTTCGGCGCTATTATAATGACTCTTTGCTCAATGCTGAAAACTGATGGCTGTGTAGGGCGCTTCCGGCACGATTATCTAGCTCAAAGGAGCCGCAGGCTCCGCCCTCATCACTCGTACCTCACACCTTTGCTTGCTTCTTCTGACGGTAGATCATTACGATCAGCCAGATGAGGCCGCTAAGGACCATGACGCTGCAAAGCGTCTGGCCTCGGCTCATGCCGAAGAGGTCGTTACGTCCAAGGTGTGCGTCAGACTTTCTGAAGAACTCGATGAAGAAGCGGAAGAGGCCGTAGCCCATCAGGTAGAGGCAGGGCATCTTGTCTTTGAGCAGCGGGATGCGCCTCAGGTTGTACAGGAGCACGAACAAGATAACACCCTCGAAGCACATTTCATAAAGCTGGCTGGGGTGGTGGAGGATAGGGTTGGCCAGTGAGCTGTCGTGGGCCAGGGGGAAGTACATGCCGATGGCGCTTGTCGTCACTTCACCGTAAAGTTCCCCGTTGATGAAGTTGCCCCAACGGCCCCAGGTATAGGCCAGGGGAGCTGCCAGGAAGCACAGGTTCAGGCCCTGCCAGACATCCATCTTGTTTCGCTTGAGACCGATAATGGTAAAGACGATGCCCAGGATGAGTCCGCCGTGGTAGCTCATGCCGGCGATACCGCTAAAGTGGTATCCCAGGGCGTCGTGGGTCATGGGCAGCAGGATTTCGGTGGGGTTGGCCAGGTAGTAGCCAGGCTTGTAGAAGATCACATAGCCCAGTCGTGCGCCCAGGATGATACCGGCGATAATCCAGGTGAACAGGCTGTCGAACTGGTCCTTGGTGTAGCCCAGCTTGTCCTTCTTGTTGATGTGCCACAGCGTAAGGTAGGCTGTGACGAAGGCGAAGATGTACATGATGCCGTACCAGCGCACCGGGAAGTTGCCAAGTTCAATGGCGGTACCGTCAAAGTAAGTGGGAATCAAGTTCCACCAAGATAAATCCATGTTGTTCTCCTATTTCTTCTTTCCGCCAGTGACGTACTGGTGGGCCCAATAATTGATTAGCATGCCGGCCACCTGGGTGGTGGGCTGGGGGCGCAAGCCCTGGTTGTCGTAAATCTGCAAAACTACGATGATGATCGCCTTGCTGGGGTCTTCCTTGCTTTCGGCGAATCCCATGAACCAGTCGTAGCGGCCCTTGGGGTCGGAACCGTCCAGGGAGCCTGTCTTGCCGCCGATGTTCAGGGCGTTATAGTTCTTGCGGGCCATGTGCCTGGTGGAGATGTTCTTGCGGGCGGTGCCGTGGGTCACGGAGCGGATCATGGCCTGACGGAGTCCGTAGTAGGTGTTTTCGCTGAACTTGTTCACGTCCAGGGCCAGGCGGGTCTTGGGGGCGTAGCCGTCGAGGTCCGGGGTGGTGGACCAGGGGATTTCAAGAGGCTTCTTCATGAGGATGGCGCGGACCTGCGCGGCGGCCTGTAGGGGCGACAGCGTGGTGGCTTCGGTGAAGCCACAGCTGGCTTCGGCAAGGCCGTAGCCAGTGTCCGGCGGCGTAAAGCTGGACCTGCCCGGAAGTCCTGCGGCGTAGTTCATGTTGTAACCCAGGTTGCGGGCGGCGGCCTTAAGCTTGCTTGCTCCCACGTTCATGCCGATGAGGGCCAGGGGCGGGTTGTAGGAATGGGCGTAGGCGTCCTGCATTTCTACGGTGGGGCCATGATAATTCTGGGGAACCCTGAGCTGGTTCTTGTAAAGATGGTGGGCGCGGCCGATGAGCGGGATCGAGGTGTTCAGGGCGTAGCGGTTGCTTTCCATGGCGGCGGCGATGGTGATTGTCTTTGCCAGGGAGGCGGCGGGGAAGGTGTTGCGGGTCAGGTAGTCCGGCTGGTTCTGCACGGCGTTGTTCTTGCGTTCGCCCCAGGCCATGATTTCGTTGCTCTTGGCGTCTACGATCAGGATGATGGCGTTTTCGGGCTTGAATCGACGGAGCAGGTTGTCGATCTTTTCGGCCATGAACACGTCTTTCTGGCTCTTGATGTGGGCGCTGTCGATGATTTCTACGGCAGGCGGGTTGGATGGGGCGATTTCTGCAGTTACCGCCATCTGTGTATTTTCGATGTCTTCGGCGGTGGGCCCTTCGAACATCTTTGCGGATTCAGACGGACCGGCTGCTTTTATCTCTTGCGCCTGATTGCCTGCGGCAACTTCTTCCTTGTTATAATCGTTAGCGGGCTCTGCCTGAGTCTCCACCTTTAACTCGGCGGCTTCCGCCCCGGAAATCTTGTCTTTATAGATACACGAACCGATGCCTGCGCAAATTCCAATGAAAACGAAGATGGCGATGGCGCGGTTCCTCATGCGCACGGCGTAGGGGAGGCGGTCCTGGGTATCGACGTAAGGTTTGATGGTCATTTAAACGTTCTTTACAAATATCGTTTTTCGGTAGTATTCCAGTTCGGCGATGCTTTCGCGGATGTCGTCCAGGGCCTGGTGCTTTTCCATTTTCTCGAATTCGGGGAGGTTGGGGTACCAGCGGAAGGTCAGTTCCTTGATGGAGCTGACGTCGACGTTTCGGTAGTTGAGCCATCCGGAGAGCTTGGGCATGTACTTGTAGAGGAATCGGCGGTCCTGGGTGATGGAGTTGCCGCAGAGTACGTTGCCCCGTTCCTGGGTGAAGGGCTTGATGAAGTCCAGTGTCATTTTTTCGGCGTCGGCTACGGTGATTTTCGATTTGCGGCAGCGGTCCACCAGGCCACTCTGGGTGTGGTGGCGGGTGTTCCAGGCGTCCATGCCTTCGAAGATGTTTTCGGTCTGATGAATTGCGATGACGGGGCCTTCGGCCAGGATCTTCAGGTTTCCGTCGGTCACGATGGTTGCCACTTCAAGGATTACATCCTTTTCTGGGTCCAGCCCGGACATTTCCAGGTCCATCCACACGAGGTTCGGCGCACTTTTAATTCTTACCATAGCGGGGGCAAATGTAGATTATTGTTTGTCAATGCTTTGGAAACGTTTTTAAAGGTGGCGTGGTTTTGGCGTGGTGACCGAAAATGGGGCTGCTTTAATCCTGATGTAAGATTTCTGTAAGTTTTTTATTATAATTTTTTCGCGGTCTCGCCAATGGTGTGACTTTAATCAACAAAATGAAATTTCTACATTTGGTAATAGTTAACTGACTCAAATCTTAACCTTTGGGAATATATGGAAGAAGTTGTAATCACTGGTATGGGCTGCGTTTCTGCCCTTGGTAACTCTCCCGACGTTCTTTGGGACAGCCTCCTCGCAGGTAAGTCCGGCATCACCCCGATCACTCGCTTTGATGCAACCAACTTTACCACCAAGTTCTCCGCTAGCGTGAACGAATTCGTTGCAGACGAATACTTCAGCTCTCGCGACCAGTCCCGCTACTCCCGTAGCATCCAGTATGCCGTTTACTCTGCATACAAGGCCCTGGCCGATGCAGGTGTCGATCCTGCTGCAGAAGATCCCAGCCGCGCCGGTGTGATCATCGGTTCCGGTATCGGTGGCATGAAGATTTACACCGACACTTGCGTTGCCTATGCAACTCGCGGTCCTAGCCGTGTGTCTCCGTTCTTCATTCCCATGGCTATCACCAATATGCCTGCCGGTGAAGTTTCTAACCGCATTGGCTGGATGGGCCCCTGTTTCGCAGTGACCTCCGCTTGCGCTACTTCCAACCACGCTATCGCTGCCGCCTACGACGCTATCCGTCTGGGCCGTGCCGACATCATGCTGGCTGGCGGTGCCGACGAAACCGTGAACGAAGTCGCTGTTGCCGGTTTCTGCTCCATGAAGGCTCTGTCCAAGCGTAACGACGATCCGACCACCGCTTCCCGCCCGTTCGACGTTGACCGCGACGGTTTCGTTATCGGTGAAGGTGCTGGCGTGCTCGTTCTCGAAAGCCTTTCTCACGCTCAGAAGCGTGGCGCAAAGATCCTCGCCCGCGTTGCCGGTGTTGGCATGAGCGCCGACGCTCACCACATGTCCGCTCCTCGTGAAGACGGTGAAGGCGTTCGCATGGCTATCGAAATGGCTCTCCGCGATGCTAAGATTTCTGCTTCCGACGTTGGCTACGTCAACACCCACGGTACTTCTACTCCGCTGGGCGACGTTGCTGAATGCTCCGCTCTCGAAAAGGTCTTCGGTCTCCGCGACACTCTGAAGATCAACTCTTCCAAGTGCATGATCGGTCACGCTCTCGGTGCTGCCGGTGCTCTCGAAGCAATCATCACCATCAAGTCTCTCCAGAACCAGATGATCCACGCTACCACCAACGTGTTCAACCAGGACGAACGTATCCACTTTGACGTTTGCGCCAACAAGAACACTGCTCATAGCTTCAAGTACGCTATGTCCGATGGCTTCGGCTTCGGTGGCCACAACAGCGTCGTGCTCCTGGCTAAGGACTAATGAGACCGCTCGGCCTTTTGGCCCTTCGGCTCAAATCTGATTTTAGGAAACCTCTTGGCTTATGCCGAGAGGTTTTCTATTTTTGCAGCCCGATGAAAAGAGTGTTGAAATATATGCTTGCCGGTGTGCTGGCTGGAACTGGTGCGGCTCAGGCCGACAGCTTCCTTGGTCCCATGACCTGGCGAGATTCCACCTGGGATTACCGCTCCGAGGATCCTCAGGAAAATCACGAGTTCAGTGCCCTGAAGCTGACGGGCGTGGCCTCTACGACCCTGATCGCCTACGGTGCCGCCTACTGGCTTGTCTTTGACAAGGGCTGGTGGGGCGAGAACGGCAACGATTTCCACTTTGAAAACGATTTTGACTACGCCTTGAACCTGGACAAGCTGGGGCATTTTGCCTCGGGTGTGGCTCTGGGCGAATTCTTCTACGAAGGTTACCACTGGGCTGGTGTCTCGGAATTCTATTCCTACCTGTTCGCAGGTCTTTCTGCCATGTCCACCCATATCGCCATCGACATCAAGGACGGCTTCGCTCCCAGCTGGGGTTTCAGCATCTTTGACGTTCTGTCCGGGTCCCTTGGCGGTTTCTTGCCTATGGCAGAACGCTATGTTCCGCTGTTCAAGTATGTGGACCTCAAGTGGAGCTACTGGATCAATACCAAGGTTTACTACCGCCAGGACCACCAGGCTTCAGACGGCATCTTTACCGACGACTACGTGAACCAGACTTACTGGGCTAGCTTCAAGCCTTACCGCATGCTGCCCGCCGCAGCCCGCGCCTATTACCCCAGCTGGCTTGCCATTGCCGTGGGTCTCAGCATTGACGAGGGCGTCTTCATCAAGCATTACGAGGGAACGCCCCATCGCGAAGTCTACATCGCCCTGGACTACGACCTTGAAGCCTTCCGGCCCCAGAGTCGTCTGGCCCGCCAAATTGTGCGTTACTTGAACTACTTCAAGTTCCCGGCTCCCACGGTGCAGGTTTACCCCGAAGTCCACTGGTACCTGATGTACCCCATCAAGTTTTAAAAAAAAGCGGGGCGAATTTAGTTATTTATCCTTTGCATTGCAAAATGGGGAAAGAAATATATCTTTAGTTGCATGAATAAAATTTTCGTTCCCTTTCTTTGCTTCTTCCTGCCCACTTTAGCAATATCCGTGCCTGTCACGGGTTCTTTTACGGATTCTCGAGACGGTCAGACCTACAAAACCGTCAAAATTGGCTCAAAAACGTGGATGTCCCAGAATTTGAACTTTAAGTCCGAAGGGAGTGCCTGTTACGATAACAGTGACGAAAACTGTAAAAGGTACGGCAGACTGTATGCATTTTCATCCGCTGTAAAATCCTGCCCCCGAGGCTGGCATCTGCCCGATAACGACGAATGGACCATGTTCAAACGCTTTATCGAAGATAGCGACGGAAAGGAAGAAGCATGGGTCAGCCTAAAGTCCAGGGACAAATGGGACGGCTCCGACCGTTATGGTTTCGACGTGGTTCCGGCAGGGAAGGCTACGGATGAGTTTGTAGATCTGGGTGTGTCTGCCCATTTCTGGAGCGCTACCGAAGAAGATGGTGATGCCTTTGGTTGGCATCTGGCTCCTCCGGGGGACTTTTCCAGGGATTTCGATATCAGCACCAATATGTACTCGGTGCGTTGCCTACGCGATTAGCGTGAGCGTCCTTTTTACTTGAATTTGGCTGTGTAGGTGGCCCCGGCCGATGCGTAGACAAAACGGGGATTCTGGGCGGATCCATCTTCCCATTCTACGAAGATGCCGCCGTTTCCGCTGGCTGTCAACTTCATGGGGTGACCGTTAAAGAAATTGCCTGTGTAGCTCTGGCTGGGCAGGGCGATATCATCTAGCAGCACTGTTCCCAGTCCTGTGGCGCTGATGGTCATCTTCACCAGGGATTCAAGGCCAAATTCGTTCTGGAATTCCTGGATGACCTTGCTGTCCCTGCTGCGGGACCAGGTCTTGAGGCAGGAGCCCGTATATTCAAATCCGTTGTTGCAACTGTTGGTGTACCATAACTGAGCCCTGGGGAATTTATTCATATCGCGGGTAATATCGGAAATGGGCATGGTGGATACCATCTTGTCGACAGCGGTTTCAACCTTTGCGGAATTGACAAAACTGTTGTACAGGACGGCAGCCCTGTTTATGAAGGTGCGCCTGAAGTTCTCGTTCTTGATAATGTTGTTGTACAGGTTGTGGAAGCAGAGGCTGTTGCTGGACTTGTAGCAGGATCCGCTTGTGGTTCCGCCGTTCTTGATCCATGTAAATATGTTGGTGCTCTGGCCAAAACCGCTAACGTTCCAGGTCCAGTCAAAACCGTGGTCGATGTCGAAGGCCATGAACTTCCAGGGCTGTTCTACGGAGTGCCAGGCACGAAGGTTGTTGTTGGGCCAGTCTCCGTTGTGGTAGTAGATTTCTGCCGCCATGTAGTCAACGTAGCTGGCGATGTCCAGCATGGTTCCCAGGGTGATGTAGTTGGCGTCTATGGTCAGGTCGTTATTGACGGCGTAGTTCAGCATGCTGATGTAACCTTCGCTGGTACCACCGCTGGCGCTGATATCCGTGTTCGTATGCTTGATGACGTCCACGCCCTTGGAATCGATTCCGTAGTTGGTCTCTACGAAATGTTCGTTCAACTTTTCACGCATGTCGTGAATGCCGTAATAGACTCCGTTATAGAAAACCACCACCTGGCGAGAACGCTGGTAATCCACATGGGTCCCTTCCAGCAGGCTTACGGCCATGGGGTCTTCGATGTAGTCGCTGACAAAGCGGTTGCCGTTGTTGCGGAGGTTGAATGCCTTGAACTTTTTCTTTTCGGGGCGGGTGTCAAAAAGCGGGTACTTCAGACGGCCGTCCTGGTATTCCTTGCGCATGGCGATCGAAACGGATTTCTTGATCTGGTTTCGGCTCCAGCCGCCCATGATGGAAATCCCGGCGTCAATTTCGAAATCCTTCTGGGTGGAACGGCTGCCGTTGGCGAAGTATTCGACATGTACCGGGTACTCCACGTCTTCCCAGAACTTGGCGGAGTAACAGGGGTCCGGGGAGCACTTGGGGGCCGCGACGTAACCGTTGAAATATTCCGGAGCCACGCTAATGGCCACTACGGGCATCGAAATGGTTTCGTTGATAAAGTAGGTCTGGGTTTCCTTGGCGACGATGCCGTTACCGATAAATTCGTAGCAGCGAACGGCAGTTGTAGAAGAGATGTTCTTGTTGCTTGCCTGGGCCGTGGCACTGGTGGGTTCGGAACCGTCGTAAGTGCAACGGATCACACCGCCATTCTTCGGGGTAGGGGCGGTCAGGGTAAAGGCTGAGTAGAATCCTGCCGGCGGAAGGGCTGAGGCCGGAGTCTCGGTTTTCTGCGACGAGGAGCTTGCCTGTGATGCAGATGATTTTGGGACGTCAATAGAAGAACTGCTAACCGGGTTGACGGAACTGTCAGATGAATCCGTCTTACTGTCAGAAGATTTACCGCTGGCTATCGAACTGGAGGATGTCTTGAACGGAGACATGTCTGAACTGGACCTGAAAAGGTCGGAAGGAACATCGATGTCTACCGGATCGCCTAGAACACCGTCCTTGATGGAAACGGTAACGATTTCTTCGTAGTTTTCGCTAGAACAACTTGCGAACAGGAACGAGATAACCGCCAGTGACGGTATCAGGGAGAGAATGCTC
The DNA here is from genome assembly GCF_900142465.1 of Fibrobacter sp. UWH6. Taxonomy (NCBI): domain Bacteria; kingdom Pseudomonadati; phylum Fibrobacterota; class Fibrobacteria; order Fibrobacterales; family Fibrobacteraceae; genus Fibrobacter; species Fibrobacter sp. UWH6. The sequence continues at coordinate 19,434 of NZ_FRAX01000016.1, read as the reverse complement.
TGGCGAAACTTTAAATGCATACATTTAATTTAATTAATCCCTCAGACAGCGGACTCCGGCTGTTGTGCCTTTATCGGCGTACGAGGGGGTAAGCGTCGCCAATTAATTATGAGGTATGAATTACGAGTTATGAGATTTAGCTACGCGGCGTAGCCGCCAAATTTTAACCTCGAAGCGAGCCCCGCGAGCGCCCTCGAACCTCGTGCCTCATCAACAATTTCTATCTTCTTTCTTTGGAGTGAACAAATGAATCGACTGTTACCTTTTGCCCTGGCCCTGTTCGCGGCAACCATGTTCTTTACCGCCTGCGGTGACGACGACAGCAGCAGCTTCGTTGAACCGGAAAAGGAATCCTCGTCTAGCGAAATCCTGAGCAGCGGCGACGGGACCAGTGACGGCAATGGAGACAAATCTAGCAGCAGTGTCTCGTCTTCGACTACGAACAGCTCTTCCTCTGCGAAATCCAGCTCGTCTACAGGAGACAAGAACAGTGGCGGTGAGTCTAACCCAGCCTCGTCAAGCGTTAAGTCGAGCAGCTCGGGAACGTCTGCGGACTCGTCGGCAGGGAATAGCAGTAGCTCTAGTGAATCTGCATTAGAACCCTGTGATGCAGCAGAAGAAGGGGAGACAAAACGTGTCTTGGCAACAGGGGTCAGATATATTTGTAAGAATGGTTTTTGGGTTGAGGTTGAATCGTCTAGTTCTGTTAGCAGTAGTAGCTATTTTGACATGACGGAACAATTCAATCCGGATGTCAAGTACGGAGAATTTACAGACCCTCGCGACGGACAGAAATATCGTACGGTGACGATTGATTATAAGTACCATATGCGCGGCGTTGATTCTGTCACCATATTTGCCGAGAATTTGAACTATGGCGAGAGGGTGCCGGGCGGTACGGTACAGGGGAAAGGTACCAAGTATTGCTATGATGACGACCCGTGGTACTGCGACAACGGCTGGGGCGGTCTCTATACCTGGAGCAACGCCATGGGTTTCCCTGCCGTATGTGATAGTTTCTCTGTCGCTTCGGAAAAATGTCCTAATAAGTTCGATTTAAGCAGCGAGAATGAAAATTTCAATGGAGATGTTCTGTTTACCCAGCATCAAGGAATTTGCCCAGACGGGTGGCATGTGATGAACGAGGATGTATGGACGCTTCTGTCTGAAATGAGCGGTAGTGATGTTGCCTATTACATGGGCTCAAAGGTTACCGGATTCGGTAGCAAGAATTCTTACGGATTATCGATACTGCCAGCCGGGTATTGGCAAGAAAAAAAATTCGAACACATTACTGAGTCTGTGGGCTATTATCTGCCGCAACAACATAAAAGTCAAGAGGATGTTGCTCAAGCGGCCTATGTTAACAAAAATTCTTTTAGTCGGAGTGGAGGGGCTCTTAAGACAAATGCTCTTTCCATCCGCTGTGTAAAAAACTACTAACTATAACAAGATTTTGAACAAATTAACAAAGCCTTTTTGGAGAAAGGCTATAGGGGTTATGTGTCTAAATTCAACAAGAAGAACAAAAAGTCTAAGAAATACAACCGCAATAATTACAAAATTGAGTCTCTAGAACCAAGACTCTTGATGGACGCTGCGTAAAAATGATGCTCACATATAAATTTTTTATTTTTCAAACGAGTTATGACAAGGATATTTGAATGAACCTGCTCAGAATTTTTTGCCTGGCCCTGTTCGCGGCAACCATGTTCTTTACCGCCTGCGGAGGCGACTCCGGGAGTGGCGCAAGCGACGAAATTTCCGTGAACTCGAGCGACGACGAAGGCCTCGACGCCGCCTCCAGCAGCGGGAAGACTTCCAAGAAGAGCTCCTCGAGCAAGGGAAACTCCGCAAAATCGAGCGAAAGTGCCACCTCCAGCAGCAGTGTCATCCCCGGCACCGACCGGAGATCTAGCAGTTCTGTGGCGGCATCGTCGGGAGCGGTTAGCGATGTCGGGATTAGCTCGAGCAGCTTTGTGCTGGTAGACTCGCTTTGCGACAGCGAATATGAAGGTGGGTCAAAATTCATTTCGAAGTACAATTTGAGGTATCGTTGCATAAACGGTCACTGGATTCTACAATCCAGCAGTTCTGTTGCCCGTTCGAGCAGCAGTAGCAAGTACTACGACATGAGCGAGCTGTTTGTGAACGACCAGGGCTACAGCTACGGCGAGTTCACCGACCCGCGCGACGGCCAGGTGTACAAGACCATTCGTTATGAAGTCCTTATTTCTGGACTTGATTCCATTACTTTTTTTGCGCAGAACCTGAACTACGGGAAGATGATTGATGCCGGAATCCAGATGACCGACTCCACGAAATTCTGCTACGACGACGACCCGTGGTACTGCGACAACGGCTTCGGCGGGCTTTACACCTGGGCTAGCGCCATGAATTTCCCTGCCGCCTGCGACAGCTTTGGCTTGGGCACGAGCAAGTGCCCTGTAGAGTATGACTTGATGAAAAATCCGATTCCTGAAGCCAAAGGTGCATTGACGGCCGTTCTCCATCAAGGAATATGCCCCGAGGGCTGGCATGTGATGAATCAAGAAGAATGGGGCTTGATTATGAAGGGAAGCATATCGCGTAATGGTGCCAATTATTTGGGGGCTGTCCTGTGGGGGAGCAACCAACGCGGATTCTCCCTTCTGCCGGCGGGGGATCTTAAATTACAGAGTAGATACAGTAATGAAAAACAAGCTACTTATCAAAATATAGAAAAATACGCTTGTCACTGGATGCCCGGTGAATACGACAGTGAAGAACATGAAGTGTTAGGCAGGATAGCTTTTGTCGCTGACAATTATGTAAACCGACCTGCGGGTCTAAAGAAAGTCAACGGGGCGTCCGTCCGGTGCGCAAAAGACTACTAATCGGATGGCTCTGTCAAGTTTTTTCGTACGGCCAGGGTCAGATTGCATAAACGCGTTTTGTTAGCTGTATTCTAACTGCAGGCTCTGTCAGTCCAGACTGTATGCTGCAAACCTACTGTAAATATGCTTTGGCGCCGAAGCTAATAAACAGCCTTGAAATGGCGTTTCTGGAGTAAAAATGCAGTTTTCGACGGGCTGACAAAACGGACTTTTTATGCTAGTTGCTCAAATGTGTATGGGGTGACTTGACAGAGCCTTTGTTAAAGTGTATTTTTGTGCAGTATGAATTTGCTTTCTAAACTAGACGCAGAACAGCGCGAGGCTGTTGAAAATACCGAGGGCTTTATTCGTGTGATTGCCGGGGCTGGTTCCGGCAAGACCCGCACGCTTACCCATCGCTATCTGTATCTGGCTAGGGAGCTGGGGATTTCTCCATCCAATATTCTTTGCGTTACCTTTACCAACAAGGCCGCCGGCGAAATGAAGAACCGAATTCGCACCATGCTCAAGGGCGACGATTCCGGTTATATTTCCACCTTCCACGGTTTTTGCGTACAGTTCCTTCGCGAAGATATTCATGTGCTGAATTATCCCAAGGAATTCATGATTCTTGACGAAGACGATCAGAAGACCTTGCTAAAGAAGTGCTATGCCGAACTGGGCCTGCACCTGAACGACCTTAAGATCAGTAGCGTCATGGATTTCATTGGCGGTCGCAAGGCCAACGAGGCGGATTATGTTTCCCTGTTTGCCGACAAGGATGCCGAAGGCCTTTTGGAATTGGTGGAGGCTGCGCCTGATAAGTGGCATCGGGTTTATTACCGCTACCTATATGAACAGCGCAAAAATTTTGCGCTGGATTTTGATGACCTCATTCTGGTAACGCTTTATATTCTGGAACGCTTCCCCGAAAAGCGGGAGAAGTGGGCCAAGCGCATGATGTATGTGATGGTGGATGAATTCCAGGATATTGACGGTCAGCAGTACCGCCTGGCGGAACTGCTTTGCAGCTACCACAAGAATCTTTTTGTTGTGGGGGACCCGGACCAGACGATTTATACCTGGCGGGGGGCCGATGTCAACCGCATTCTTGATTTTGACCGCCACCACGAAGGCTGCAAGACAATCCTTCTGCAGAACAATTACCGTTCGACGCCCTCGATCCTGAAAATCCCGGATTCCGTTATCAAGAATAACGAGTTCCGTATTCAGAAGGTGTTGAAGCCCACCAGGGCCGGCGGCAAGACGCCTGTGTTTTACCACGCCAAGAACACCCGCAAAGAGGCGGAATGGATTGTGGAACGGATCAAGCAGGCAATCGATAACGGCGTCAGTCCCAAGGATATCGCAGTCCTTTACCGTATGCATTCCCAGTCCCGCTCTGTAGAAGAAGCGCTGATGTCTTCGGACTTGCCTTACAAGGTTTACAGCGGTATCGGATTTTACCAGCGCCAGGAAGTGAAGGATGTGCTTTGCTACTTGCGTATGCTGGTATACGGCGACGACTTGAGTTTTTTGCGTGTGGTGAATACGCCCAAGCGCATGTTTGGCCCTAAGAAGCAGGCTATCTTGCAGAATTACGCCACTAGCCGCGGGCTGAATCTTTACGATGCCCTTCTAGAAATTTATGTGGCCGCCGAGGCGGAAAATGCCGCCGTCGAAAATGATGCTGTAAAGCCTGACCTGGATTGTGCCGCTTTCATGGCCCGCACCAAGGTGGGCGAGTTCGTCAAGCTGATCGAGAAGTACCGCGGGCTTTACCGCGATATGGCCGTCAGCGATGTGCTGACCAAGATGCTCCGCGAAACCGGCTACGAAGAAATGCTTCGCCTGGATGGTGACGAAGACCGCCTGGGTAACCTTGCCGAACTTAAGCAGGGCGTCATGGAGTTCGAAAAGAACTTCGAAGAAGATGCTACCCTTGATGAATACCTCCAGAACATCGTGCTGTTCACAAATAGCGATGGCTTGGGGGATGGAGCCGGCGATGGGGCGGGCGGTTCCTCTGACTCATCCGCTGAATCTGCAGAAGTCCGCAAGGATAAGGTTCAGCTCATGACCATCCACAACGCCAAGGGCCTGGAATTCCCTTATGTGTTTGTCTGCGGCCTTAACGAAGGCTGCTTCCCGGTAAAGCGAGTCAAGAACAAGGCTCAGCTAGAAGAGGAACGCCGTCTGGCCTATGTGGCTCTGACCCGCGCCGAAAATGTGCTGTGCATCAGCGATTCCGAAGATAGCGCCGGTGGCGATGTCCAATGTCGCTACCCGTCACGGTTCCTGCTGGAAATGGATATGGACGACCTGGATGTGGTTCAGGGTTTTACCGAGGAATGGTACCGCGCCGCCAAGGAACATATTGCCGAGGTGGATCGCAACCGCGAACTGGGCGAGAATCTGGATGGCGAATCCGGTGTAGATGGTGTTGTCGGCAAGAAAGCTCCCATTGCCAAGTTTGGGGAAGGGGACCGTGTCGTTCACAAGATTATGGGGGCGGGTACCGTGGTTGGTGTCGATGCCGAGAACTTATACTACGAAGTCAAGTTCGATAAGATTGCGACTCACAGGGCAATTCAGTTCGATTACCCTCTGCAAGCCGAAGAATAGATCTATTCACTCCAAATTAGGCCAAAAATACCTTTTTTTAGATGATTTTCCTATGAAGTTGATTGGGAAATGTTCCCACGGGTATTTTTTTATTTACTTTAAAACTGATGAAACGATTTTTTGAATGGTTGCGCAGCTACATCCTGTATGCTTGTATTGATCCTAGGGAGTTTCCTAAGATTAAGGCGGCTATGGACCGTAATAACCAGGCGGCCCTTCATGCTTTTTCAAGGATCGCGGTGGTGCTGTTTGCTACGGCCCTGTTGCTTTCCCGTTCATTCCAGATTGAAGTTAAGATTGACCAGAATTTCGGTTACAGTTTTGGCCTGGTTCTATCGCTGATTATTTACTTCGCCAACTACTATCTGGTTCCCCGCAAGCCCAGGTTGCTGCCTTGGCTGATATACCTGTTTGACTGTGTTCTGTTCGGCTTTGGATTCCTGTTGGCCTTTGTATGTTCGCCAAACCAGCTGACCATTTCGCTTTTGGTCATGTTCGCCATCGTGCCCATGTTCTTTACAGACCGCCCTTATCGATTGGCGATCCTGTATTTCGTTTTGGAATTGCTGTTCATTCATCTTGTGAAGATTTTCAAGCCCGCCGAAATGGTGAATCTTGAAATTGTGAACATGGTGGTCTACAGTAGCGTGGGCTTGATTCTTGGAACCTACATGACCCGAATGAAGCTGGAACGTTTTGTGTTTGAGTATCGAGTTAATGAATTGACGAACCAGGAACAGCTGACGAAATATTTGAAGTCCATTTCCAATATTTACGTTACCATGTATCATGCAGACCTTGATACCGGGATGTTCATGGAACTTCGTAATGATGTAGATGCCCTGAAGCCTTATGGTGCCATGGGCCCTCATGTGGAGCAGATGTTACATCATGGTGCCTTGCAGACTGTGGATCCCGATTTTCTTGAAAACGCAAAGAAGTTCCTGGACTTAGGGACTTTGAAGGAACGTCTGAAAGGGAAGACGACCATTACTCATGAATTCCTTTCGCAGAGCGGGATGTGGTGCCGCGCCCGTTATGTGAACGTGGACTTTGACAAAAAAGATGAATTGCCCCGCTACGTGATTTTTGCGGTGGAAAATATCAGCGAACAGAAGCAGCGTGAAAAGGCCTTGATTTCCCAGGCGGAAACCGATGCCATGACTGGCCTTTACAACCGCAACGGTGGCGTTTCCAAGATCAAGGAAAAGATGCACGACCGCCTGCAGGGAATGCTTTGCCTGTTTGACATAGACAAGTTTAAGTCCATCAACGACAATTATGGCCACCAGGCTGGTGACAAGGTGATTGTGGCTGTAGCCGATGCCATGCAGAGGACCTTTCGTGACGTCGATGTGCTGCTGCGTCTAGGTGGCGATGAATTTATGGTATTCCTGAGCAAGGTGACCAACGAGGAGTTGGGTGCACAGGCCATTGGACGATTCTTTACGGAACTGAATAAGGTCTCTATTGAAGGCCTTGAAGATTACAATATTGCCGTAAGCCTTGGTGCCACCTTCTTTAGGGGCGGCAAGGTTGACTTTGATGACCTTTATCGACAGGCCGACGACTGTACCTACGAAAGTAAGAAAATCGAGGGCCGTTCCTTTACCTTCTGGCGCGGCTGATTAAAGTCCGATTCCGAATGCGATGGCGCCCATGAGGATGCCTGCGTAAATACCGCCCAGCAAGTCATCTGCCATGACGCCCCATGCTCCGGGGAAGGCTTCGAACTTGTGGATACCTAGGGGCTTCAGGATGTCGAAGAATCTGAACAGTCCGAAGGCCACTGCAAGGGTCCAGGGATGGGCGAGTATACTTGCATTAGAAATAAATGCTAACGACATGAAAATGCCGCAGACTTCGTCAATGACAATCCAGCCCGGATCTTCGGTCTGCGTATCCTTCATGGCCTTCTTGACAAAAGGGATGGCGGCGAAGAATACGAAGATGGCGGCGATAAGGAAGGCGCTGTTCAGACCGGCGGATGTTCCGCGGATGCCCAGGTCGGGTGTGCCGATTTTGGCAAATAGCAATGCCATGGGGTAGGCGACGATGGCGGCGGCCAGGCTTCCCATGGTGCCGGGGGCCTTGGGGCTCATGCCCGAACCGAAAAAGGTGCAAATCTGTGCGGAGATGAAGTCGGTACCGCGCCACTGGTGAGGGACGCGCTTCTTGCCATACTTTTCTTTAAGTTCTTCTTTGTTCATAATTTTTAGGTATCAGGTATGAGGTTGGAGCCTGCGGCTCCTTTCAGCTAAATAATTGCGCCGAAGGCGCCAAAGTTAGGTATGAGGTATCAGGTACGAGGTCGGAGCCTGCGGCTCCTTTCAGCTAAATAGTCGCGCCGAAGGCGCCATATTTTAACTCATAACTCGTAACTCATAACTCGTAACTCATAACTCGTAACTCATAACTCGTAACTCGTAACTCATAACTCATAACTCATAACTCATAACTCATAACTCTTCACTCTTCCACGGTGATTCTGCTTCTTCCTTGATTTTTTCTGCTTGTGCTTCTCGCTTCTTGTGCCAGTTGGATAGCTGCTCCCTGAAGGCTTCTCGCAGGCGTTCCATGCCGATGTTTTCGCGGGCGCTGACCTGGATGGCTTCGGGATAGTTTTCAAGCAGTTCGTTTCGGCGGGCTTCGTCGCAGACTTCCACCTTGTTGAATACGCGGAGGCGGGGTGTGTCCTTGCTGATGATACCTTCCAGAGTCTTGTGGGTGACTTCCAGATGTTCGCGGTAGTCGGGTGCGCTTCCGTCAACCACTTCCAGGATGCAGTCGGCGTGGGCGGCCACTCCCAGGGTGCTCTTGAAAGTTTCGATCAGGTTGTGGGGGAGTTTGCGGATAAAGCCCACGGTGTCGGAGAGGATGATGTTCTCGCCGTCAAGGAACAGCTTGCGGGTGGTGCTGTCCAGAGTGGCGAAGAGCTTGTCTTCGACGTAGACGTCGGCACCGGTGAGCCGGTTGGTAAGAGTACTCTTACCGGCGTTGGTGTAACCAACGATGCCGACGTGAAAGATGTCGTTGCGGTTTTCCGCCTGGCTTTCGCGGGCGTCCTCGATTTTTTCAAGTTTTTTCTTCAGTTCCTGTATGCGCTTGCGGATCAGTCGACGGTCCGTTTCCAGCTGGGTTTCGCCAGGGCCCTTGGTTCCAATACCGCCGTTATGTTGTCTACACAAGTGGGTCCACGCACCGGTAAGGCGGGGCATCATATACTGCAACTGGGCCACTTCTACCATGAGGCGGCTTTCGGCGGTAACGGCATGCTTTGCGAAAATGTCCAGGATTAACCCTGTGCGGTCAAGGACCTTGATTCCCGGCATTCTCTGTTCCAGGTTGCGGACCTGGGAACCGGATAGATCATCGTCGAAAACCACCATCTTGGCGTCGTTTTCTTCAAGGGCTTGTTTTACCTGATTTACCTTGCCTTCTCCAATAAGGGTAGCGGCATTGAATTGCTGAACCCTCTGTAAAAAGCTTTGCACAACTTCAGCTCCGGCAGTTTCTGCCAGTCGACCAAGTTCCGCCAATTGTTCGGTGGCGAGCCAGGGACGCACTTTTGGAGTGGCGATACCAACCAAAATGCAACGTTCCTTCTGGTCTTTCTCTTTCTTGTGCTCAATCGTCTTTTCTCTCATACGACTACATATTAGAAATTTGTTATTATTGTGTGCGAAAAAGGGCCTCCTATGGAAGACAAAAAGAACAACAGACCGATGGACATGAATCCCAAGTTTTTACTTGCGACTTCTGTTGCCGTTGGCGTTTTTATCGCTGCCGCTTTTTTTGCATACATTGTCCGTGAAGCTCATGTGAGACAGATTGAAATGTATGTCGCATGGGAAGTTAAGCAGAAATCGGAACTGCTGAATCATCATCTGGATGCATCCCGCGTAAAGGTTCAGTTGATGGCTTCGGAACTCTCTCGTCGGCTAAAGAGTTTGCCCGTTACGCCGGCTGCTGTTAAAGAGGTGGCGGAAAATAGTGAGGACTTTTTTGACTATGTGGACTTCCTTAGGCTCGATGGGGTCCTTGTAAGCGAAGACAATCAGTTCGATCTTTATGATGAACCCCTCTATAGGGAAGCCATTTCCAGAAAGAACAACGTCTTCTCCATTCTGAAGTCCAAGAGGAGTTTGCAGGCCCTAGCAGGATTTGTACAGCCCGTAACATTTAAGGATTCTGTTGTGGGCTATCTGGTGGGCTCCATGGGTGGCCGTACAAAATTACGCCATTTGCTTGATTCCTCCTTGAGTAACCGCCGTGCGTACGAATACATTCTGGATTCCAAGTTGAACGTGGTCTCTTCTCTGGATGAGGCGGAATATGGCCTCCCGTTCAGGTCTGTGCTGACTGGTAATTTTGCCGATCGCAATATGGACTTGTTCCGTAAGGCCGCCTTGGATGATTCCATTGTTGAGTTCACCTATGGCGACGAGAACGGTGCCCACGTAGCCGGTGTTTATGCCATTGGCGATTACGGATTTTACCTTGTGGTCCGGGTCCCTCCGGAAGAAATTTCAAAGGTTTCTATCCAGGTTGTGGTTGGCGCCCTTCTAATAGCCTTGATCATCGTCTTGATTGTTTTCCTGGTAATCTACTTGATGAACCGGGCCAGCCGCATGATCCATACAGAAAACAGGGACCACTTCCAGAGTGTGGTCGGCGCCTTGGCGGAATCGTACGCCAGTGTCTTCGAAGTGAATCTGGATACGGGTGAAAACCAGTGCATCCGTATTGCCCCCATTCTCGTTCAGAAGGCTGGCGCTCTCTTTAGCGGAGACGCCAAGTATAATCAGATCATGGCTGTGTACGCCAACCGTATGGTTATTCCCGAAGACAAGGCCTTGTTTGATCAGGTGTTGACCCTTGAAAAGGTGAAGGAGGCTTTTGCCAACAGGTCTCAGTTTGATTTCGTATTCCGTACCCAGGGGAACGGTACGACCCATTATATCCAGGCTCTTTTCGTAAGACCTTCCAAGATTCGTCCGGAATTTGTGATGGGCTTCAAGAACTTTGACGAAACCATGGAGTTGGAACGTTCAAAGCAGAAGAAACAACTGGAACAGCGAATCGCTCTGGAAACCGCCCTGGAAAAGGCTCGCTCTGCCGATAAGGCCAAGTCGAAGTTCCTGTTCAACATGAGTCATGACATCCGCACACCTATGAATGCGGTACTTGGCTATGATACGTTGGCCCTGCAGTATTTGTGGGAACTGGGTCTGCCTCCCGAACAGACTGAAAAACTTTCTCGCTGTCTGAATAATATCCAGATGTCCGGCAAGCAGCTGATGGGCTTGATTAACTCCGTGCTGAACATGGCTCGCATTGAATCGGGCGAAGTGTTTCTGGAAGAGTCTCCCACTGTGGTGGCCGAACTGACAGGCGAAGTTGCCGTGACCTTCGAAGAAACTGCTCGAGAAAAGAATATCATGCTTCTGGTGTCCAGAAACATGGGTCACAAGTATATTTTCTGCGACAAGGTTAAAGTCCAGCAGGTGATTCTGAATGTGGTCAGCAATGCGGTGAAGTATACCGAGAACGCTGGAACTGTCAGAGTGAACTTCCGCGAAATGCCTCACGAAAAGGAAGGCTGGTGCTATATGGTGACTACCGTTGAAGACAACGGTGTGGGTATATCGGAAAGTTTCCTGCCTCATATATTCGAAGATTTTGAACGCGAACGGTCTGCGACGATTAGCGGTGTCGTTGGTTCTGGCCTTGGCCTGAGTATCGTCAAGAAGTATGTGGACTTGATGGGTGGTACCATCGAGGTGAACAGCAAGGTTGGCGAAGGTACCAAGGTCGTGGTGAAAACTCCTCACCGTGTTGCAGAAAGCGATAGCGTGGGTGATGGTAAGAATTCGCCGAAGTACATTGCTAACCTTCAGGGCAAGCGAATCCTTCTTGTAGAAGACAACAAGTTGAATCGCGAGATTGCCGAAGAAATGCTGAAGAGTTTTGGCGTTCATGTGGAATGTTCCGAAGACGGCATGGAATGCCTTGAAAGGTTGGAACGTGAACCGTCTGGCAGCTACGACTTGATTTTGATGGACGTGCAGATGCCTCGCATGGACGGCTATGAGACGACCCGCAGAATTCGTCAAATGTCTGACCCGCTCAAGGCCTGCATCAAGATTTATGCAATGACTGCAAACGCCTTTGCCGAAGATGTCCAGGAATCGGTGAATGCCGGCATGGATGGGCATATTTCTAAGCCGGTTGACTTTACCAAGTTCTATAACCTTTTGCAGAAGGTGTTTAACTAGGGCGGGCTTGGCACATGAAAGTTCGATTGACTCAAGAAACCTTGAATCGTCTGAGACGTTTCCGCAGGAATCGTCGGGCTTTCTGGTCGCTTGTGGTTCTTGTGGCGGCTTACCTGCTTTCGTTGACTAGCCCCTGGACCGTGAACGACGAACCCCTGTACATGAGCTACAATGGCAAGAGCTATTTCCCGGCCTTTGCCCGATATAGCGACAAGGACTTTGGCGGTAGCTATGATACCGAGGCCGATTACGGTGCCTTGTTTGCTGCGGTTCGTGAATGCGAAGAAGATGCCGCCGAAGGTTTTACTCGAGCCGGTGGCTGTCCTGCTCTCTGGACCATTATGCCTCCTGTGGCTCATGACCCGCTGAAGGCCGACCTGGATAATGACGGTGCGCCGCCTTTCGCCCCCAGCGCCAAGCATTGGCTGGGAACGGATTCCAATGGCCGCGACGTTCTGGCCCGCTTGATTCATGGTTTTAGGATTTGTATCAGCTTTAGTCTACTGCTAACGGTTCTGGGTACGTTCCTGGGAATCGTCATTGGTGGCATTCAGGGCTATCTTGGAAAGTTCTGGGATACCGGCATGCAGCGCATTATCGAAATCTGGTCTTCGCTGCCCATGCTTTATGTGGTGATTCTTATTGGCAGTATCTATGGCCGCAGTTTCTGGCTTCTGATTTTGATTATGGCTGCTTTCAACTGGATTTCGCTCAGCTACTATATGCGTGCCGAATTCATGAAGCTGCGCGGCATGACCTATGTGCAGTCCGCCCGCGTGTTGGGACTTGGACATCGTCATATTTTCTTCAAGGAAATTTTGCCCAACGCCATGACGCCTGTGGTGACGCTGTTCCCCTTTACCTTGATTGGCGGAATCGGAAGCCTGACCTCCCTGGATTTTCTTGGCTTCGGTCTGCAGCCGCCTACACCTAGCTGGGGCGAACTGATGAGCCAGGGATTGAATAATCTTTACGCCCCCTGGATTTCTGTAAGTACGGTGGCGGCACTCTTTGTGACCTTGCTTTTGACCACTTTTGTAGGCGAAGGTGTTCGCGATGCCATGGATCCCAAGTCTGGAGACCGCTATGAGTAACACGGTTCTTTCAGTAAAGGATTTGTCGGTGGCCTTCGGGGCTGCCCGCCTGCAGGTGACGGACGGTGTTTCCTTTGACATCCATGCCGGTGAATTCTTTGCGCTGGTGGGGGAGTCTGGTTGCGGTAAGAGCGTGACCGCCATGAGCATCTTGCGACTGCTGCCTCAGCCCTCCGCAAAAATTGTCAGCGGCGAAGTGCTGTTTGTTCCCAGCGCCATTAAGAACGCGTCTCAAGGAGCCTTTCAGAACGCGTCTCAATGTGTCATTCCGAGCGATAGCGAGGAATCTTGCATTGACTTGTCCAAACTCCCGCTGAAGGAACTTCAGAAGGTTCGCGGTTCCGAAATCGCGTGCATCTTCCAGGAACCCATGCAGGCCCTGAATCCGGTGGTGACTATCAAGAAACAGCTGCTGGAAGTTTTCAAGTTCAGTGCCCGCGCACGTTCCATGGTAGGCTCCGGGAAGGATGCCCCTGAAGCGGAAGTTCGCCGCATGCTGAACTTGGCCGGCTTTACGGATCCGGATCGTGTCTTGAATTCTTACCCTCATGAACTTTCGGGGGGTATGCTGCAGCGAGTCTGCATCGTGATGGCGTTGCTGCCTAGGCCCAAGCTGATTATTGCCGACGAACCGACTACGGCTCTTGACGTGACCGTGCAGGCTCAGGTTCTGGCGGTGCTTAAGGAAATGGCCGAAAGTACTGGAACCGCAGTGCTGCTCATTACCCACAACATGGGTATCGTTTCCCAGTATGCCAACCGCGTGGCTGTAATGTATGCGGGCCGCATTGTTGAAGTGGGCCCTGTCCGTGAAGTCATCAACAATCCGCTGCATCCTTATACCCAGGGCTTGCTGGCAGCCATTCCTGAAAGTCACAGCGAAATGAAGAACCTGAAGTCTATTCCGGGCTCTGTGCCGCATCCCAAGGATTTTGTGTCTGGCTGTCGTTTTGCGGATCGATGCGAACGTTGCTCCAAGCTTTCCGCCGACGCTCAGGCTCGTTGCCGCGGTAACGAAAAACCGCCCCGGAGTCAGGACTCCGAAGCGGATCATATCGCTTTCTGCTACGGTCTATAAAAACCGGTTAGCGGAAACTTTTTGACGTCCACAAATTATTTAAAGTTCTTGCACCATTCCGGTACAATGACGCTGGCCTTGCCCTGGATGCTTACATCGGTGTAGGGGTCGCTGGCGGGGACTTCCAAATTCAGACAGGTAACCTTGGCTCCGTAGGAATGGGCCAGGCTCTTGAAACCGGCGGCGGGGTAGACCACACTGCTGGTGCCAATGTAGACAAACTCTTCGCATTCTTCCAGGGCCTGCTGGATTTCTTCCATGTACTGCGGGGTTTCTCCGAAGAACACGATGTCCGGACGGCTCATGGCACCGCAGAAGGGACAGATGGTCTTCATGGTTTCTTCGCCCTTGAATACGAACTGGTGTCTGGGGTCTCGTTCGCAGGTCAGGCGCATCAGGTCGCCGTGCATATGCAACACCTGGCGGCTGCCGGCGCGTTCATGCAGGTCGTCTACGTTCTGGGTAATCAGCAGGAATTCGTCGCCAAGACGGTTTTCCAGTTCTGCCAGGGCGTAGTGGGCGGCGTTGGGCTGGTGTTCCTTGAGACCCATGCGCAGGAAGTTGTAGAAATCCTTGACGCGCTTGCGGTCGCGGTAGTAACCTTCGGGGGTGCATACGTCGTCGATGTTTTCGTGTTCCCACATGCCGTCGTTACCGCGGAATGTCCTGAGTCCGGATTCCGCGCTAATTCCTGCACCAGTTAAAACAACCAAGCGTTTTTTCATAAGTGATCCTCTAGCAGAGGCCTCCAAAGAACAAGGTTTCTGCTACGATACCCTTTTCGAAGTCGGGCAGGTAAAGGCTTTCGTTTTCGCCGTGGGCGTTACATTCGGGGTCTTCAAGACCGGTCATCAGCACGGGGATGTTGCCCAGGGTGCTGCGGAAAAGTTCTGCACCGGGGATGCTGGCGCCGCAACCGATAATCTTGGTCTCGCTTTCGTAGGCGGCGGTCATGGCATCGCTCATCTTCTTGAAGAAGGGGTGACTTGTGTCTGTGACGAAGGGGTTGGCGCCGTCTTCGGTAACGATGTTGCACTGGATTCCATAAGGAACGTGCTGCTTCAGGAAGTCCACCAGCAGCTGGGTGCAGCGGTCGGCGTCCATGCCGGGGGCCAGACGGATGCCGATGCGGGCGTAGGCGCTGTCTTGCAGAACGTTTCCTGCGTTCATGCGGCTGCCCACTTCCATGGCGGTAACCACCAGGCTAGGCTTGCGCCACAGGGTCGTCAAAATTTCATCTTCGGAACACTTCAGCTTGACGCCATCCAGGACGCCGCCGTCGTTGCGGAAGATTTCTTCGGTCATGCCCAGGCTCCTGTAAGAGGCCAAGTCTTCGGCGGTGGGCGGAACCAGTCCGTCTTCAAAGCCGGGAATCAAGATCTTGCCGGTACCGTCGGTCAGCTCCGCGATCATGCGGCAAAGGACCTGACCTACGTCGGGAATGGGGCCTGACCAGGAGCCGGAATGGAGGGGAGCCTTCGTTGCCTTCAGTTCCACGGATACGGCGCTCATGCCGCGAAGGGTGGTGGTAATGGAGGGCGTGCCCTTGGCGAAGTTGCCCAGGTCGGCGATGATTACGGCATCGGCCTTCAAAAGTTCGGCATGCTTTTTAAGGATGCCTGCGAAACCTGCGCTGCCGGATTCCTCTTCGCCTTCGATAATGAACTTCAGGTTAGGGCCGTCGTTCTTCTTAAGGGCGCGGACCTGTTCCAGGGCGGCCAGGTGCATAATGATGCCGGCCTTGTCGTCGGCGGTGCCGCGGCCAAAGAGACGTTCTCCGTCGGCACTGACGGTTGCTTCAAAAGGCTTGGTGTTCCAGAGGGCCTCGCGCATGGGGGGCTGCACGTCGTGATGGGCGTACAACAAGATGGTGGGCTTGTCCGGAGAGGTCAGGCTTTCGGCATAGACCGTGTGGCGGCCGCTTTCCGGAGTCAGGAACTGGATGTTGGTGAGACCTGCTTCGGCGAACATCTGCTTGACGGCCTCGGCGGATTCCAGAACATACTTCTGGTCAAAATTGTCGAAACTGATGGAGGGAATGCTCACCAGCTTGCTCAGTTGCTGAATATAGGTGGGCATTTTTGCCTTGATAGCTTTCTTGATCTGCTGTTCCATAAGTCTTGTTATATAGTTAGCGTTTTTGACCTGATTTAACCACACATGAAAATAGTAAAGAAAAATGGGGCGCAGTGTCAGGCCTTTATATTTTCTATTTTAAAAGGCGTAATAATTGACGCTGACTATAAAAAGGCGATTAAAAGGTGTAATTATGGCATTCAATTGTGTAAATCACGAATACTACCTGAACTTTGGCGACCGCGTGTTGGCCATGATCCGCAAGATTTTCCACAACAATCCGGAATTCCGTCATGACTCCCTGAAGCATGCCGCCAGGTTTGCTCCCATCATTCCCTTTATGAGCGGCCGCCCCGACTTGAGCAAGACCCTCAAGCGCGTGGTCACTTTCCCGGACCATAGCAATTCCCTGTATTTCGGTTGCCCCATCATTCTGGCAGCCGGTGCCAACAAGACGGCCAAGCGCATTTGCGACTACGCCAATATGGGTTTCGGCGGTATTTCTGTAGGTACTGCCACCCGCAACTTCCGCGAAGGTAATACCCACCGTCCCCGCGTCGGTTTCATCGAAGAGGAACGTGCCATTCATAACAGCATGGGCCTGAATAACGAAGGTGTCGAAGTCATTGCCCGCCGTGTAGACGCCCAGCTGGCCAAGGCCCACAAGGTTGGCCTCTGTGTCGGTGTTTCCGTTGCCGAAACTCCGGGCCTGACCAACGATGAAGATAAATTAAAGGACGTGGTGGAAAGCTTTGCCATCGCCTACAAGGCTGGTGATTACATAGAAATTAACGTGAGCTGCCCCAATACCGGTGAATCCCGCGTAGACATGGACTTGTCCCTCACCGAAAAGATCTTCAGCGAAATCATGAAGTTCCGCAATTCCCAGACTTTGCGCAAGGCCGTTTATGCTAAAATCAGCCCGGACCTTTCTGAACGCCATCTGGTGAACATCATGGATATGCTGGTGCGTTGCGGCGTGAACGGTGTGGTGGTGGGCAACACTTACCCCACCAAGAAGATTAGCGAACTTCCCGTACAGACCAAGTTCGAAGACTTGACGCCCCTCCGCGCCGATGGAGATTGCGGTGGCATGTCTGGCCGCCCCCTGTACGAGAACATGGTATGGAACGTAAAGTATATCCGCGAACATTACCCCCAGATGAGCGTGATCGCATGCGGCGGTATCGACCATGGCTTCAAGGTGTTTGACCTGATCAAGATGGGTGTGGATGCCGTGCAGTGCTATTCTGTGGTGGCATTCCGCTGGATGGCCGCTCATTCCATGCGTAAGGAACTGGCTGCCGCCCTCAAGGAAACGGGTTATGCCACCCTGCAGGATTACGACAATCATAATCCCAAGGTGACGACTCTGAAGTAGGTGGGCGAGGCGTCATGAATCGCAATTTTGCATTTTTGATTCTTTGTGCGGTTAGCTTTGCCTGTGCCGTGCCCTGGCTTGGTGTTACCTTCAAGAAGGGAACTTTCGAAAATCACTTGGCCCTCCAGGTTATTGGCGTGCATCCCGGTTCCGGTTGCTTTACCGCAGGCATGGTGGCCGGTGACCAGATTGTGGGTGTCCAGGGGCAGCCCCTTCAGGATGTTGCACAAATCCAGCAGGCTATTTCCAAGGGCAAGGTGGGGTCGAACGTCAAGATTGATGTGGTTCGTGAAGGGAAGAAGATTCCCATGACCGTAAAGATTACGGATCGCCCCGATGATATCAGCAGCCTGACAGGTTCCGCTATCGGAAGCAAGATGGCTGAATTCGGCGCCAACTTCTACAAGAATGGCGAAAAGCGCAACGCCAAGCCCAAGGCCACCTTGCTGGACTTCTGGGCTACATGGTGCGGCCCTTGCCGTAAGACCTTGCCTGTGCTGGCCAATGTGTATGGCAAGTACGCCTCCAAGGGCCTGGAAGTCATCGGTATTTCTAACGAAGATACAAAGACTCTGAATGCCTTCTATGTGCAGCAGCACGCTTCGCCGTACCCCCTCTACCGCGATGCCACCCAGGAAATGTGGCGCCGCTATGGAATTAGGGCGGTTCCCACCTTGATGCTTCTGGATGAAAACGGTTACATCAAGCGTGTCTGGAGCGGCGCTCCCTCCCAGTCCATGGTTGAAAAATTGGTGGTCGAAGTGCTGAACGAAGCCAAGAACTAGGCTGGACCAATTTGGTTTTGAAGCTCGTGAGCTGGTTTGATGAATTCGCAAATAAACTGGAGTAGTTCTGCTGCCATAATATTGGATTAAAGCACAAAAGAAACCCCTCATTTTTACTGAGGGGTTTCTTTATAAAGTCAGATTTTTTAAAGAGCGGCAAAATCCGTATTATAGGATTACTGCATGCTCTTCTTCTGGTTGTCGAAGATCTGTTCGTATTCAGCCTGGCCGATACGCTTGTAACCCGTGGTGATGCCGCCGAATTCATAGTAAGCGGAGTCTCCCTTGACGGTCATGCAATACTGCATATCCAGGGAATTCTTGCCGCAGATTCTGCCGTCTTCGAACTTGGCGGTAAGGTCGCCATTGATGTTGCGGATTGTGAAGTTCTGATTGTCGTTGCTCAAAACTTCGAAAACCATATTGGATTCACCCTGCCAGTGGCCCACATAATTTGCGGAGTCGTTTCCGCATGCGGTAAAGAGGGTTGCTGCTGCAGAGAGTGTAATAGAGAGGGCGATAATCTTTTTCATGCCTCTAAAATAGTATTTTTGGCGTTGGAAAACGCGAAATCTATTGTAAAATGCAGTTTATTCTAAAACATATTCATCTTTTAATGCCTGTAATTGCTGTTGCGCTGGTATTTTTTGTCTACCAGCTAATTCAGGACAATCGTCGGCCTATCCCAAAGTTTGAAAGTAATTATGTTGAGGAATCCTGGTCTGCCGAGGAATATTTGCGCCACCTGAACAACCGAGCCTTTAATGGTGATGAGGTCCACCGTCTCTTGCTGAACCGCACCCGACAGAAACCGGGGGTGTACCTTGAAAGCCTGGAACCGGTTATGGATACGGTGGGTCTGACGGTGGTGAACGTCTTCCACAATGTGATGGGGGATGATTACATTCCCGTAATCACAAGCGGTAATGACTATCCTTTTCATGCCCGAAATTCTAAGCACTACTTTAACAAGGCTATTGATTTCCGTATTAAGAACATTCCCATTGAAAAACGCCGGATGGTTGTAACCGGCGTCGAAGATAAGCTTAAGGGCAAGGCCCGAGCAATTTGGGAAAAAGGCGATGCAGAACACCTGCACGTAGAGCTGTTGGAGTAGTGAGCTATGAGTTGTGAGTTAAAATATGGCGCCTTCGGCGCGATTATAAAAGGCGATTTCTAATCGCTAACGCATAATGTTGAACTTTTTCAAAAGATACTCATTTGGTGTTAGGTAGTCAAGCCTTTTTCTTGGTCTATTGTTC